>DASYCF010000273.1:0-11974 GCA_036500365.1 Byssovorax sp. | reverse complement strand
CGCTCGGCACGCGCTCCTCTCGCTCGCCGAGGCGCACGAGAAGGGGATCATCCACCGCGACCTCAAGCCAGACAACCTCTTCCTCACGCCCGCCTCCGCCGCGCACGACGTCGAGATCTGCAAGGTGCTCGACTTCGGCATCGCGAAGGTCGTGACCGACGCTCCCGCCGCGGTCGACGCGCTCGAGACGCAGGCGGGCACCGTGTTCGGGACGCCGCGGTACATGTCGCCCGAGCAGGCGCAGGGCAAGGCGCTCGACGCGCGCAGCGATCTCTACGCGCTCGGCGTGCTGCTCTATCAAATGCTCGTCGGCCGCGCGCCGTTCGTCGACGACGACGCCGTGGTCGTGATGGCGCGCCACATCAAGACCTTGCCCGTCGCGCCGAGCGCCGCCGCGCCGGAGGCCGCGATCCCGCGCGCCCTGTCCGACGTCGTGATGCGCGCGCTCATGAAGGACCCCGGCGATCGACCGGCGACGGCGCGCGCGTTCGTCGCCGAGCTCGACGACGCGATCGGCCGCGCGCGCTCGGACAGGCCGCCGCCTCGCGGCGCCGCGGCGGTGGCGTCGGGCGCGCTCGCCGCGCTGAGCCGCGACGATCTCGACACGGCGAGCGACGATCAGCGGAGGCACCGTCGACGGCGCGCGCTCGCGTGGGCGTCCGCGGGCGCGGCGCTCGCGGTCGCGGCGTTCGGCTTCGCGCTGACGAGCCTCCACGGCGTCGCGACGTCCCCTGCCGAGGTGGGGCTCGCGAGCGAGGCCGCGAAGGACGCCGCCCGCGCGGCGGACATGACGCGCGCCGTCGCGGCCGCCGCCGCGCCGGCGTCCGCCCCCCCGATCGCCGAGGCCGCGAGCGCGAGCGCGACCGCGAGCGCCGCGACGCCGCCGCCTGCCGTGCACCAGTCCGCGCCGGCGCAGCCGCAGCAGAAGCGCGCGCAGCACTACAAGCGCTTCGATCAGTAGCTATTTCTGGCCAGGCGGCGGGCGCTCGCAGACGACGGGCAGCGAGGTGCCGCAGGCGGCCTCGTAGCTCAGGCTCCCGTTCGCCTGGATCGACAGGCACGTCGGCCCGAGGCTCGCCATGCCGGTGAGGGCCGCGTCGTCGTCCGCCGTCCACGTCTCGCCGTCGCTCCACGCGCGCGTGCCCGACGTGACGCCCGAGTAGGTGCCGCCGGTCCACGCGGAGGCGGTCGCGCCTACGAACGAGCCGATCGCGGTGAGCTCCGCCGCGGTCGTCAGCGCGGCGAGGTGCACGTAGGCTTGCGTCCCCGCGCTGCACGTCGCGTCGGTCGGGTTGCGCGCCGCGGGCAAGAGCCAGTAGCAGTGGCCACCGAACTTCGTGTGCGTCGCCTCGTCCGCGGCGAGGCCGCAGTCGACGAGGCAGTTCGTGCAGCCGTCGCCGTCGACGTCGTTCATGTCGTCGCACTCTTCGCCGGGGTCGACGATGCCGTCGCCGCAGGAGCCGCCTCCGGCGCCCGTCGTCGCAGCGGCGCCGGTGCCGCCGCCGACGCCGGTGGACGCGCTCGCGCCGCCGGTGCCAGCTGGCGCGCCGCCTGCGCTCGCGGTCGACGTGGACGCGGACGCGGGCGGGCTCGTCGTCGCGGTCGTGGACGTCGCGCCGCCCGCGCCGCCGTCTGCGCCCGACGTCGACGTCGAGGTCGCGCTCGTCGGCTCGAGCGCCTCCCAGTCATGACCGCACGCGCCGACCGCCGACGCCGCGCCGACGACCAGGAAGACGAAGCCGCGCGCGCGCTTCACCGGAACGTGCCCCCGACGCCGACGAAGCGAGGCGAGACGACGAGCGACGTGTGCGGCGTGCCGGCTTTGGGTCCGCCGAACAAGACGAGCGCAGCACCGCCCACGAGCGCCGCCGCGCCGACGCCGAGCGTGACGTCGGCGACCGTATCGAGCGTGCGCCCCTTCGAGATGTCCGACGCATGCGGGTCCGCCGCGGAGCATCGGCCGCCGCACGCGCTCTGCACCGAGCTGTAGGTCGAGTTCGCCATGAGCCCGGTGACCGCGAACGCGGCGAGGCCGGCGACGCCCACGCCCGCGACGATGACGCCGGCCGTGCGCATCGGCGTGAACCACGACGGCGACGCGGCGGGCTCGGTCCCGCCCGGGCGCGCTGGCAGGAGGGCGCTCCCTGCGTGGAAGCGGAGCGCGATCGTGCGCTGCTCGCCCGCGGCGACGTCGGCCTTCTCGCGGACGGGCGGCGCGCCCTCCGACGTCGCGACGATCGTGACGGGACCGGGCGCGACCGCGAACGGGGCGCCGACGCGCTCGGGCGCGAGCGCGGCGCCGTTGACGACGACCTGCGGCGGCGAAGGCGCGCCGTCGATGGTGACGACGACGCGGCCGATCTCCTTCTCGAGCTTCGCGCGCACGCCCGCCGCGACGTCGCGCGTGTGCGCGTACGAGGGATCCTGCGCCATCTTCGCGGACGAGTCGCGCTCGGCGATCGACATCGCCTCGTACGCGTCGACGGGCTGCTTGAGCTCGACCAGGCACAGGCCGACGTAGAGCTCGGCGTTCGGGCTCTTGCTCGCGTCGAACGCCTTGCGGAAGAGCGGCAGCGCGCCCGCGAAGTCCTTCGCGTTGAAGCGCGTGCGCCCGTCGGCGAACGCCTTCGACGCGTCGTCGGCGCGCGCGACGCCCGACGTGAAGGCGAGCGCGGAGACCGCCACCAGGGCCGCGAGAGCGCGCGCCCTCACAGGTGATCCGGCAGGTTGGTGACGCCACCCTTCGGCGGGCCGCTCGGGCGCGCGGTGGCCGTGTGCTTCGGCATCGGCTGTCCGTGCCCGGGGTGCGCCGTGAACGCAGGAGGCGCCGCCGTCGCAGGGGCCGGAGTCGCGGTCGGCGGAGGCGCCGCGACCGTCGTCGGCGAGGGTGACGGCGGAGGCAGCGCTGGAGGAGGTGGCGGCGCGGCCGACGCGCTGGGCGCCGCCGACGCCGCGCCGGGCGCCGCGCTGTCACCGCCGAGCGTGAGCGCGAGCACGACGACGAGCGCGACCGCCACCGCGACGAGCACGCCGACGATCACGCGCGTGGACCCGCGCTTCGGCGGGGCGAGCTCGAGATCGTCCGGCACCGTCGGCTGCGTCGCGTGAGCGCCGCGCTGGGACGACATCGGCACCGTGTCGAGCTGCGGGCGCGGGCGGATCTGCGTGGGCGACGCGGCCTGCATCGCCGTCGCGCCGCCCACGATCACCTTGGCGGCCGGCTGCGCCTGCGGGGTTCGCTGCATGGGCAGCGGCACGGCGCCGTCGGTCGCGTCGGCGCTGCCCGCCGCGTTCGGGTCCACGCGCGCGGCGGTGTGGACGACGGGCGGCGGCGGAGCCGGCGGCACGGGCAGCGGCGTCTGCGCGGCGTCGTCGACGCCTTCAGCCGCCGCGCGACGACCGAACGGGATCGTGCGCTTGATGTCCGCGAGGTGCTGCGGCGGCGGCGGCGCAGGCGGCGCACCGTTCGGCCGCGGCCGCAGCGGCATCGTCGCCCTGAGGTCGGACAGCGGCGTGCGCCCTTCGTCCACGTCGAGCGGCACCTCGTCGAGATCGGCGAACACGTCGGGCGGACGCGACACGTCGCCGATCGCCACGACCGCGTGTCCCGGTACGTCGCCCGCGTCGCCGCCGAGCGCCGCCGCCACGCGCGCGAGGTCCGGCGCGCTCCCCCGCCTCGGCGGAGGCGCCGCGGGCGTCCGGCCGAGGTCCGGCGCGCTGCCGGGCCGGCGGGGCGGCGGGGCGTCACGCGACAAATCACTCGAGCTGACGGGGCGCGGAGGCGGCGCGCCGAGCTGCGCAGGCGTGGGCGACTCGGGCCGACGTGCCGACTCCGCCGAGGGCAGCTGCTCGATGAGCGCGAGCTCAGCGGCGAGGCCAGCCGCCCCTGCGTGGCCGCTCAAGAGCGAGTCCGGCGGAACCACGACCGGCGCGACGTTCGTGGAGAGCGGCGGCACGGTGTCGATGAACGACCTCGCGGCGCGCGGGACGTCGGGCACGGTCGGCGCAGGGACTCGCTTCGGCGGTGAGGCCGCGGGCCGCGCCGGCTTCTCTGCGACGGGGCCGCGCGCAGGCGGTTTGGGCGGCGCCGGCGCGACGAGCGCAGGGGCGGGCGACACGGCGCCCGGCGCGGTCGCCTCCGTGTCGGCAGCTTCGACGACGCGAGCAGCCGGCGGAGTCGGTGAGCGCGCCGCCTCGTCCGCCTTCCGCGCAGCCGCGGCGTGCGCTGCCTTCTGCTTGGCTGCGTCAGCAGGCTTCGCTGGCTCGACGGGCTTCGCCGCCGCGACGAGCTTCGCCGAGCCCAAGCCCGAGCCCGAGCCCGAGCCCGAGCCCGAACCCGAGCCCGAGCCCGAGCCGGAGCCCGAGCCCGAAGCCGAACCCGAGCCCGAGCCCGCACCAGAAGCCGCCGCGGGGGCCTTCGCGGCCTCGGCGGCCTTCGCGGCCTCGGCTGCCTTCGCTGCCTCGGCGGCCTTGGCGGCCTTCGTTGCTTCTGCTGACTTCGCGGCCTCCGCCTTCGCCACCTCGGTGGCCTTCGCCGCCTCGGCTGCCTTCGCTGCCTTGGCTGCCTCGGCTGCCTTCGCTGCCTCGGCTGCCTTCGCTGCCTCGGCCGCCTTCGCTGCCTCGGCCGCCTTCGCTGCCTCCGCCGCCTTCGCTGCCTCGGCGGCCTTCGCTGCCGCGGCGTCGCCTGCAGCCTTCGCTACAGGCTTCGGCGCAGCGCCCTCGGCGAAGGCGCCCTCGTCGCCGTGCTCGTCGCGAAACGACGCGACGGCGCTCCTCACGTCGTCGTGCGTGTCGACGCAGCCGCGGCTCGCCTCTTCAAGCTTCTCGGCCAGGTCGCCGGCGGAGCCCGCGGAGACGCCGGAGCCGAGCAGGTCCATCACCGCGCCCGGCACGTCGTCGGGCAGCTCGTCGTCCGTCAGCGCGCCGCTCCAGATCGCGGCGTGGCCCGCCACGATCTCCCACACGAGCTGCGCGGCGCCGGACGTGTCGCCGGCGCCCATCACCTCGGCGTGGCCCTCCTCGTCGATCGCGACGCGGTCGACCCGCATGCGCGACTGGGCGCCGCGCGGCGTGAGCGCCTCGTTCGCCTCGGCGAGGGCCTCGAGCACGTCGAGCGCGACGCGGAGCCGCCGACCTGCGCCCAGGCCCTCGTCGCTCGCCGCGATGTTCGCGTAACTCGACCGGGAACCGCTATCGGCCACGAAGTCCTCCCGCGCGACGAGGCGCGATCAGGAAAGCTCCTCCGGCGGCGGCACGTGCGACTGACCGACGTCGAATGACGGGAACTGCGAGTCGCCCGAGCCGCCGTTCGCGGGGGCAGGCGCTGCCTGCGGCTTGTCTTCCTTGGCCGGCGGCGGCTCGAGGTAGTTCGCGCGGCGCGCCATCGGCGAGACCACGCTGTCCATCACCTGCGGGAGCGGCACGTGATCGAGGATCGTCGCCGTCGGCACGGCCGCGGACATGTCGCGATCGGTGAACGAGCGGTTCTCGCGGCCCATCGACAGCGCGCGCTTCACGAGCTTCGCGAGCTCGCTCCGCGGGAGCTTCTCGGCGAGTACCTCGACCGTGATGCCGTCGATCACGTCTTGGTGAGAGTGCAGGCCGTGCACGATGCCGCGATCGATGAGGTAGGCCATGTGGTGCTGCACCTTCTTGAAGCCGGCCGCGTCCTTCGAGCGGCTCACCTTCCACGGCTCGCCCTCCATCAAGAAGAGCCAGACCTTGCGCCCATCGAGGTAGCGGATGCGGTGGTCGGGGGCAAAGAGGCTGGCAATCGCCTCGGCGTCGCAGTCGCCCTCCTCGAGCGCGGCCTGGAGCATGCGCCCGCCGTCGCTCGACGGCGTGCGGAGCGCGGTCTTCTCGCGCAGGCCGACGAGCACGGTCAGGAACGACGCGCGGAGCTCGGGCACGCTGTCGAGCGATTCCATGATTGCCATGGGCGGAAAGTGACGGATGAAATCGGCCGCGGTGCGGCGGCCGTTGACGAGCGAGTGCTCGAGCGCCTCGGAGAGAAAGCGCTGCGGACCCGTCGACAGCGAAGACACGAAGGGCTCGGTCGAATCAGCCTGGCTCATGAACGCTCCTGGGTGTTTTGCGCGAAACTCGCGCGGCGCGGCCTCCCGGTCGGCCCGCGGCTGTGCTGCGACGCCGCGCCGACGCGCGGGTCGGGGCGGCGAGCGCGCCGGACTTCGCCGCCGCGCAGATCGACGAGCGTACGCGGAAACGCGGGCGAGAATAAGGTCCGGAAATCACCGAGCCTCGGCCGCGCGCGAGGGACCGGCACCTCGCCGCGCCGCGACGCGCCTCGGCGCGCTCTCCGCGCACCGCGACCACGCCGCGAAACGCGCGTCGATCGACTGTACCTGACGGTGCAACGCGTGTACGGTGCCCGCGCGAAAACATGGATCCTCGCGAGATGGAAACGCTGATCCAGCGCCTCGTGGCAAACCCCCACGACAAAGAGGCGCTCGATTACGCGCACCACGCCGGCTCGGCAGATCCGCGGTCGTACGCGATCATGCTCGAGAAGGTCGGCGAGGCGTCGAACGACGCCGGGTACGCCGCACATTGGCTCAGCGAAGCGGCGAACGTCTGGTCGACGACCATCGGCGACGCGCACCACGCCGCGCGCACGCTGATGCGCGCGATCGAGAAGGACCCGACCGGCAGCGCCGGCGAGCGCCTCGCGCAGCTCTACCGCGACAAGGGCGATCCGAAGGCGCTCGTCGCGCTGCTCGAGAAGCTCGTGAAGCTGCTGTCGCCGCTCCTGCACGATCGGCCCGAGGTGCGGCCGCAGCTCGCGTCGATGCACGAGGAGCTCGGCCGCCTGTGGAGCGAGGCGCCGCTCACGCGGCCCGAGCGCGCGCTCGAGAACTGGAAGCGCCTCGTCGAGCTCGATCCGCAGAACGCGTACGGGGTGTACGCGGCGCGCGAGCTCTACAAGTCGCAGCAGCAGTACGCCGAGGCGATCCCGTTCTTCGCGCTGGAGCAGGCGATCGTCGACGACCCGCAGCGCAAGCTCGCCCTTTATCGCGACGAGGCCGACATCCGCAAGCGCGTCCGCGACATGGCCGGGGCGACGCAGGCGCTGAGGAGCGCGCTCGGCATGACCCCCGACGACGCCACGCTGAAGGCGGAGCTCGGCGGCCTCATCCTCGAGCGGATCGACGCCGCGGAGATGGTGTCGGCCGACGATCGCACGCTCGGCGCGCAGGTGTTCGTGTCGCTCGCCGAGACGTACGACGGCGAGTACGGCATGTCGTACGCGACGAGCGCGCTGCGCGCGGCGGCCGGCAACGACCGCGCGATGCAGCTCGCCGACTACTACGCGACGCAGCTCGGCCGCGTCGCCGAGATCGCGCCGCTCTACGCGGGCTACATGCAGGCGAACCCGAACGGCTTCATGGCTGGCGAGGCGCGCGTGAAGGGCGCCGGGGCCAAGCCGCCGCCTGCGCCCGTCCCGCAGTCGCGTCCGTCGTTCCCGGCCGGCGTATCGCCGGGCGCAGCCGCGGCGTTCCAGGGGCAGCAGCAGGTCGACTCGCGGCCGGGCTTCGGCCAGCGGCCGTCGCAGCCCGTGCCCGCGGCGTCGCCGTCGCAGCCCGAGGCGGCGCCGCGCGACCGCCAGTCGTCGATGAGCATCGCCGCGCCGCAGTCGAACGCGGGCGATCTGAACCTGCTGCTCGAAGAGGCCCAGGCCGAGAACACGAAGGGCCGAAAGCCCCAGGCGCTCGCGAAGTTCCGCGAGGCGCTCAAGATCGATCCCGCGAACAGCGAGGCGCTCTCGTGGGTCGAGGAGCACCTCCGCCAGAAGCGCATGTACGCGGATCTGCGCGACGTGCTGCTCGCCGCCTCGCGCGTCCCCACCGTGTCGCAGGACACGCGCAAGCAGCAGCTGCGTGACGTCGCGGGCCTCTGCGAGTCGCAGCTCCGCGACATCGAGACCGCGATCCAGGCGTGGAAGCAGATCGTCACGATCGACCGCGGCGACGAGCAGGCGCGCGATCAGCTGCGCAGGCTGCTCGAGCGCGGCGCGCGCTGGGACGACCTCGCCTCGCTCCTCGAGCAAGAGGCGATGGGCGCGCCCGACGTCGAGCAGAAGATCGCGCTCGAGAAGAAGCTCGCCACGCTGCACGAGCAGAAGCGCAAGGACCCCGCCGCCGCGGCCGAGGCGTGGACGCGCGTCGCGAACCTCGCCCCCGAAGACGAGGCCGCCGTGCAGACGGCGGTCAAGCTCTACGAGAAGGCCGAGCGCTTCGACCTCGCGGCGCAGGTGATTCAAGACAACGTCGGCAACGTCAGCGACAAGCCCGCGCGCGGCGCCCTCCTGCAGAAGCTCGGCGAGCTGCGCCTCAAGGCGAACGATCACGCCGCCGCGGGCGAGGCGTTCAGCGAGGCGGCCGAGGCCGTCGGCCAGGCGAAGCTCTGGGAGCAGGCCGAGAAGGCGTTCGTCACGGCGGGCCGCTTCGGCGACGCGGCGCACGCGCTCGACATGCGCGCCGAGCTGACCGAGGGCAAGCAGCAGGCGATCCTCTTCGCGCAGGCGGCCGACCTCCTCGTCAAGGCGCAAGACGTCCCCGCCGCGATCGGCAAGCTCGAGCAGGCGACCGAGATCGACCCGACGAACGACGCGTGGTCGACGCAGCTCGAGGAGCACTACAAAGCCGAGCAGCGCGAGGGCGATCTCGTCCGCTTCCTGCTCGCCCGCGCCGAGAAGCTCTCCGACAAGGGCCGCCGCGTCGGCGCGCGGCGGAGCGCCGCCGACCTCCAGCGCAAGCTCGGCGACCGCGAGGGCGCGCGCGAGAGCCTGCTCCTCGTGCTGAACGACGGCGACGACGCCGAGGCGCTCAACACGCTGATCGACGACGCGACCGATCGCTCCGACTGGCAGGACGCGGTCGACCTCTTGCGGCGCCTCTTCGCGATCACGAAGAACGCGCCCGACAAGCTCGGCATCGCCCTCCGCGAGGCGACGATGCTCGCCGAGAACCTCGACGACGTCGACGGCGCGATCGAGCGGTACGAGTCGATCTACAAGACGCTCGATCCGAAGAGCCGCGTCGCGCTCCACGCCATCGCCGATCTCAACGAGCGCAAGGGCAACATGGAGGGCGCGGCCGACGCGCTCGAGCGCGAGATCCCGCTGGCCGACGGGCCCGAGCGCGTCGACCTCGCGCAGCGCCTCGCGCAGCTCTACGAGGGCCCGCTCAAGAACGCGAAGGGCGCGATCAAGGCGCTCGAGATCGTCCACCAGGCCGACCCCGAGGACTTCGACGCGATCGCCCGCCTCCAGATCCTCTGCGAGGAGGTCGGCGACTGGCCGCGCGTCGCGCAGCTCATGCAGGCGCTGATCGAGGTCGAGGGCGACGAAGAGGAGTCGAGCCGCCTCACGCAGCACCTGTCCAACATCCTCGAAGAGAAGCTCCAAAAGGGCGACGAGGCGCTCGCCGCGCTCGAGCGCCTCGCCGATCAAGGCGACCAGCCGTGCCGCGACGCCTACGTCGAGCTCGGCGATCGGCTCGGCTGGAAGGGCATCGTCGCGACGAAGCTCGTCGCGTGGAACGAGTCGACGAGCGGCCCCGATCGCAACGAGGCGCTGCGCTCCGCGTTCTATCGCTTCCTCGACATCGGCCGCGAGCAAGACGCCGCGCGCGTCGCGATGGAGCTCGCGCGCAGCAAGGGCGCCGATCCGCCCCTCGCCGAGAAGCTCGAGCAGATCGCGACCAAGCTCAAGGATCTCGACGCGCTCGGCGTCGCGCACGATCTCTTGACGAAAGAGCTCTCGGGCGCGGCGCGCGCGACCGAGCTCGTGCGACAGGCCGAGGCGCAGGTCGCCGCAGGCGTCGACCCGCTCGAGGCGATGCAGCACGGCGAGGCGGCGCTCACGAGCGTCGCGCCCGGCGACGTCGAGCCCTTGCTCACGCGCCTCGCCGCGCTCACGCAGGCGCCGGGGCACGTCATCGATCTGTACGAGCGTCAGGTCGGGCGCTGCCGCGTGCCGGCCGATCGGCTCACGGCGCTCGCGCGGGCGGCGCAGGTCGCGGCCGAGCGCGGCGCGAACGATCGCGCGCGGAGCTTCTTCGAGCTCGCGCTCGGCGGCGGCGTGCAGGAGGACACCATCACCGCGCTCGAGGGCGCCGCGCGCCTCGGCGACGAGCACGGCGGCGGCATCGCCCTGCGCTCGATCCTCGCCGACGCGCTCGCGGCCGGTGGTCAAGGCTCCCGCGACGGCGGCCGCACCCGCGGCGCGCTGCTGCGGCGCGCGGCGCAGATCGCCTACCGCGACCTCAAGGACACCGACAAGGCGTTCGGCTGGCTGGGCGACGCGTTGATCACCCACGTCGAGGACGCCTCGCTCGAGGCGCTCGAGGATCTCGGCCGCGAGGTCGGCGATCTCCACCGCGTGCAGGCGACGCTGACGCGCGCCCTCGAGGAGGTCTTCGACGGGCCGCTCGTGCGCAAGCTCCTCGGCCGCCGCGCGAAGCTCCGCCGCGACACGCTCGGCGACAAGAAGGGCGCCGCGCAGGACCTCAAGAAGCTCCACGATCTGTCGCCGAGCGACGCCGACGTGATGAACGACCTCTCGGGCCTGTTGCTCGAGCTCGGCGATCACCGCGGCATGATCCAGCTCTACGAAGATCAGATCCTCCGCGGGCGCGACCCCGCGCTGCGCGCCGAGCTCGCGCGCAAGGTCGCCCGCATCTGGGAGGAGGACGTGGGCGACGCGCGCGAGGCAGCCGACGCGTGGCGCCGCGTGCTCCGCATGAAGGCCGCCGATCCGGAGGCGACCGCGGGCCTCGACCGCGCGAAGTCCGGCAAGCTGAAGCGGCTGCCCCCTGTGCCGGGCGGCGCGGGCGCGTCGACCCCGCCGACCGCCTCGGCGCCGCCGCCGTCGGCGAGCGCGGCCACGTCGTCGCGCGCGCCCGCGGCGAGCCCCACGGAAGAGGAGCGCACGGCCGACGAGCCGCCGCGCCACGAGACGAGCCCCGACCTCGCGCCGTTCGCCGCGCACGAGGGCAACCAAGGTCACGGCGCGCCTCCGTCGAGCTCGGGCGGTCCGCACGACAGCGCGGCGACGCCGCACGACGCGAACGCGCCGCTGCAGCCGCTGTTCGCCGACCCGAACGCCGCGAGCACGCAAGCCGACCCGAACGCCGCCGCGCACTACGACCCCAACGCCTACGCGCAGCCGGCTTACGACCCGAACGCGGGCTACGGCGCCTCGTATCCGTACCCGCAGCAGCCGCAGCAGCCACCCGCCGCGGGCGACTACGCCGGGTACGCGGATCATCGCTACGGCGACCCCTACGCGCAGCAGCCGCAGCACGAGGGCTACCCCGGCGACGCGGGAGACAACACGCACCGGCAGCACCAGCAGCCTGGCTACGACCAGCTCGGCCATGAGCAGCACGGCGAGCCACACGGCCAGCCGGGCTACGATCAGCATGGCCAACCGAGCTACGACCAGCACGCGCAGCCGGGCTACGATCAGCACGGGCAGCCCGGCTACGACCAGCAAGGGGGCTACGCGCAGCCGCAGGGCTACGACGCGCACGGGCAGCCCGTGCAGCCCGGCTACGCGTACCCGCAGGGCTACGATCCGAACGCGCACCCGGACGCCTACGCGCAGCACCCGCAGGGGCAGCAGGCGTGGCCCCAGCAGCCGCCGCCGCACGACCCGCACGCGCCGCCGCCGCACGAGGGCTTCGGCAGCAACGACGAGGTGAGCGAGGTCGACGACGCAGAGCTCTTCGACGAAGAGGACGAGCACGGCAAGAAGCGCTGAGGGCGTGGCCGCGCGCTTCGTCCTGCCGCCCGCGCTTCGGCCGGGCGACGTCGTGCACGTCGTCGCGCCGTCGAGCCCGTTCGAGCCGACGCTGTGCTGGGTCGGCCTCGGCTGGCTCGCGGAGCGCTACGAGGTGCGCTTCGATCGCGGCTTGTTCGCGCGCAAGGGCTACCTCGCGGGGGACGACGCGCG
>DASYCF010000272.1:0-4774 GCA_036500365.1 Byssovorax sp. | reverse complement strand
TACTCGCTCGGGGCGACGCTGTTCGAGCTCATCGCCGGGCGGCCCCCGCACATCGGCCCGACCTCCATCGCGACGCTCGCGCGCCTCGTGACGACGCCCGCGCCGCGCCTCTCGGAGCTGCTCCTCGACGTGCCGACCGCGCTCGACGACCTCGTGTATCGCATGCTCGCGTCGGACCCGAGCGGTCGCCCCGACTCGGCGCGCGACGTCGCGGTCGCGCTCGAGCACATCGCCCGTGATCCGGCGTTGCCGGGCCTCGCGCGGCAGGCGCCGGAGTCCGACGCGTCGATGCCGTCGGGCACGCGCCTCGTGACGACGCTCGTGGCGCTGCACGTCGCCACGGGCGATGCGCGGACCAAGGAGCTCGACCGGCTGCGCGAGCAAGGCGCCGACGCGCTGCCGCTCGGGACCGACGCGCTCGTGGCGCACCTCGGCGCGCGGCGCGCCCACGGCGACGAGGCGTCGCACGCCGTGGAGCTCGCGCTGGACCTGGCGTCGCGCGGCGCGCGCGTCGGCCTCGCGACCGGTCGGATGCGCGTCGACAGGACGCGCTCGGCGGGCGAGGTGGTCGACCGCGCCGCGGCGCTCGCGCGAGAGGCCGGCGAGGGTCGCATGTTCGCCGACGCGACCACCGCCGAGCTCGCGCGGGGCACGTACAATTTCGACGCGCTCCCCGGCCGCATCGGCGCGTTCTCGTCGACGCTGCGCGCGCGACGCGACGCGAACTCGACGACGCCCTTCGTCGGCCGGGAGGCGGAGTTCCTCGCCACCTGCAGCGCGTTCGAGCGCGCGCTCGACGATCGCACCCCGCTCGTCGTCAGCGTGTCGGGCCCGCCCGGCATCGGCAAGAGCCGCCTCGCGCGCGAGTTCCTCGGCCGCATCGGCGAGCACGACCCCGCCGCGCGCGTGATGCAGGTGCGCTGCGAGTCGTACGGCCGCTCGCAGGCGCTCGGCGTCGCGAGCGATCTCCTGCGCGCGCTGTTCGCGCTCCCGAAGGGCGCGTCGCTCGAGCAGGCGCAGGACGCCGTGCGGGCGCGGCGCGTCCCCGCTGCCGACGAGCTCCTGCTCGCGCGCCTCCTCGCGAACCAGCCCTTTCCGGAGGGCATCGAGCCGCGCGGCGCCCGCGACTCGCTCTACCTCTCGATGACCGAGGTCGTCCTCCAGGCGACGAACGCCGAGCCGTGCGTCGCCGTGGTCGAGGACGCGCAGTGGGCCGACCCCGAGTCGATCGCGTGGGTCGACCACGTGCTCGGCCGCGCCAGCGGACGCCCGCTCTTCGCGCTCATGATGATGCGGCCGTCGTTCTGGCGCGATCAGCCGCAGCGCTTCGCGGGGCGCGACCACGTGCGCGTCGAGCTCCGGCCCATCGCGCGGCGCGCCACGCGTGAGATCGCGCGCTCGGTCATCGGCGCCGGCGCGTCCGAGGCGATGCTCGATCAGGTCGCGCAGCAGGCCGCGGGCTCGCCGCTCTTCGCCGAGGAGCTCGCGCGCGTCATCGCCGCCGGCAAGGACGTCACGAAGGCGCCGACGATCGAGGCCGCCATCCAGGTGAGCCTCGACGCGCTCGACGACGCCGCGCGCGAGGCGGTGCTGCGGTCGAGCGTCTTCGGCCTCAGCGTGTGGGATCAGGGTCTCGCGTCCGTCGGCGTGCCCGAGCCGGACGCCGCGCTCCGCAAGCTCGTCGGCGCCGAGCTGCTCGTCGAGCACTCCTCCTCGCGGTTCGCGGGCACGCGCGAGTTCCTCTTCAAGCACGCGCTCGTGCGCGACGTCGCGTACGCGTCCGCGGGCGAGGAGCTCCGCCAGCAGCTGCACGCCTCCGCCGCGCGGTGGCTCGAGACGATGGGCGAGGACGCCGCGACGATCGCGCAGCACTTCGATCTCGGCAACAAGCACGAGGAGGCCGCCGCATACTGGGCCGACGCCGCGCGCCGCGCGCTCGCGACGAACTCGCTGCAAGAGGCCGTGACGATGGCGGATCGCGCGCTCGTCTTCGCGTCCGACAAGCCGACGGCGTTCGCGCGCGCCGTGCTGCTCGAAGACGCGTACAGCCGGCTCGATCCGCGCGCGAGCGAGCGCGAGTCCGCGATCCGCGCCATGAGCGAGAACGTGTACGACGAGGCGAGCGACCTCCGGACGCAGGGCGCGCGCGCCCGCTACGACGACGCGAACGCGTCGGGCCTCGACATCGAGGAGCGCCTCGGCTCCGTCCGCGTCGGCGCGCGCGCGCTCGACCTGATCGACGAGGAGGCGAAGTGCTCGGCCACGCTCGCGGCGCGCTTCGCCTACCGCGGCCAGCTCTCGCTCGCCGAGGCCGAGGTCGCGCACCTGCTCTCGCTCGCCGACAAGCGCGGCATCGTGTGGGCGGCCGTCGACGCGTGGCAGACGCAGGCGGTCGTGCATCAGACGCGCGGCGAGCTCGCCGCGGCGCTCGAGGCGCGCAGGAGCTCCGCCCGCGCGGCGCGCTCCGCCGGCCTCCAGGAGCGCGAGGCGATGCTCACGATGAACGTCGGCTTCGCGCTGACGACGATCGGCGCGCGCCAGGAGGCGCTCCACGAGATCGAGAGCGGCCTCGCGAAGGCCGAGGCGATCGGCAGCGCGGGCGCGGTGCGCCACGGCAAGATGAACCTGCTCGGCTGGGCGGCGACGTTCGGCGCCGACGCCCGCCTCGACGCGCAGCTCGTCGATCCGCGCGCGAGCGCCGACGAAGCGGCGAGCGGCGCGTGGATCGTGCGCGATCGCGTGACGCTCGGCGTGCTCTTCTACCGCGGCTGCGAGCTGCTCCGCGCCGAGAGCGGCATCAACCGCGCGCGCCTGCTCCTCAAGACCGCGGCCGAGGCGTATCGCTCCACCGAGAACCGCGACGTGCTGCCCGTCGCGCTCGGCTTCTGGGCCGAGGCCGAGCGTCGCTACGGCAACGCAGAGCAGGCGGTCGAGATCGCGCGCGAGGCAGCGAACCTCGTCGAGGGCGGCGCGCCGAGCCTGCTCAACGAGGCGCCGATCTACCTCGCGCTGCACGACGCGAGCGTCGACATCGGCGATCTGCGCGGCGCGCGCGACGCGATGGACCGCGGGATGACCCCGCTGCTCCGCCGCGTGAAGGGCCTCGAGAGCACGCAGTACGCCCGCGCGTTCTTGCTCGGCCTGCCCCACAACAGCGGCCTCCTCGCCGCCGCCGAAGCCTACGGCTGCATCCCCCCCGAGATCGAACCGCTGATCGCCCAGCGCTGACGCGCTGTCCCTCCGCGCAGGGCGCACGGAAGGACGCCGCGATGTGCCGCGATTCGACGCGAGACCTCGCCCGTCGAGTGGGTCGATCCGGCGTCAGGCGGGTGCGACCGCGAGCAACGGGCGCGCGAGAGAGGCCCGTCGAGCGGGCCGATCCGGCGTCAGGCGGGTGCGACCGCGAGCAACGGACCGCAGGCGTACTCCGCGTACGCCGAGGACCGTAGCCGAGCGGCCGCGCCCGCATGGCGCCGGAGCGGCCCGCTCGACTAGCCGGCGACGATTTCGATGCCGAGCGTCCGGCGGAGGGCGAAGTACTGCTCGGAGACCGAGAACAGGATGAGCTCGCGGATCTTCTCCTGCGGCGTGAGATCGCCCGGCTGCTGAGGCTCGGCGGCGATGATCTTCTTCGCGATCTCGAGGTCGCCGCAGAGCAGGAGCCCCGCGCGCGCCGACGTGACCTCGACGGTCTGGACCCAGCGCTTGATGTTCGCCTTCGCGCCCTCGCCGATGAACTTCTTCACCACCATGCGGAGGCCCTCGAGCTGCATCGGCTGGATGTGGCCGCGGAGCGTCTGCGCCGTGACCGCGATCTGCTTCTCGATGTCGGGCGGCGCCGGCGTCTCGGGAGCGACGAGCCGGATGCCCGCGAAGAGCAGCACGGTGAGCTCGGTCACCGTCGGGAACAGCGTCTTGATGTAGTGCTCGCCGCGGTACATCGCGAGGTGCTTGCCCACGATGAACGTGAGGTCCTGCGGCGTGAAGCCGGTGAGCACCGTCTGACCGGCGACGCTCGAGGGCTGATCGTTCGGCACCGCGACGAGCGCGCCCGCGACGTCGCTGCGCACGAAGAGGAGCGGACACGGGATGCCGAGCACCTGCGCCGCCCAGCCGAACGTGCGCGCGAACGTCACCGTCGACGTCGCCGGATCCTGACGGAAGCGCGCATCGAGCGAGGGCGGCGGGAACTCCTTCTTCGCCTTCAAGCCGTCGAGCTTCGCGCGGAGCGCGGCGCTCGCGATCATCTCGAAGATCTTGCCGACGTAGAGGTTCTCGTCCTCGTGGAAGAGGTTCCGGACCCACTGCTCGTTGTCGAGGCGGCTCTTCACCTGCAGCATGCCCTGCGGCCTGTAGTCGTCGAAGAAGCGCTGCTCCTCTTCGTCGGCCTTGCGCAGGAACGCGAGCGCGGCGGCGAGGCACCACGCGGGGTCGTACGCCTTCTTCGTGAGGTAGATGCCGTAGAGCTTGCGGTACGTGTCGACGCTGCCGGGGTCGAGCTTGAGGAGCGTCTGGTACTCGGTCGCGGCCTCGTCGAACTGCTCGAGCCGCTCGTGGAGCTCGGCGAGGATCGTATGCTCCTGCTGGTCGTCGGGCTTGATGCGCGAGCCCATGCGGAACGCCTCGATCGACGCGTTCAGATCGCCGAGGCGATCGCGATAGATGAGGCCGAGCGCGTGCCAGAGGCTGAACTCGAGATCGAGGTTCCCCTTGCCCGCGACGCGGTGGAGCATCTTGCGGTACGCGCGCTCGAGCTGCTTCCACTCCTTGAGCG
>DASYCF010000271.1:0-4615 GCA_036500365.1 Byssovorax sp. | reverse complement strand
GAGCTTCGTCGTCGTCGCGCTGCTGGCCATCCGCGCGATCGAGCGCGGCGGGTACACGCCGTGGTTCATCACCGTCGCCGGCGTCCTCTCCGGGATCATGGGCGTCGTCGTCATCTCGTACGTGGGCCTCTTCTCGGCCGGCGCGATGGTGCTCTCGCTCGGGATCTTCTTCTTCGGCATGAGCCACAGCCGCGCCGCCGCGCGGGCGACGTACGCCGCGATCGCGCTCCCGTACCTGGCCGCGACGATCCTCTTCGCGGCGGACGTCGTGCGCGACGAGAGCCTCTTCTCGATCGCGCGCGTGCCGCAGTTCTCGCGCTGGTACCAGGTCGTCATGTCGCAGGTCGTCTTCGCGACGACGTTCATGCTCGCGCGATCGACGCGCCGCGCGACCGAGAGCGCCGCGCTCGCGGTGCGCCGCTTCCACGTCGAGATCCAGAAGCAGGACGCCCTCCTCGGCGAGGCGCGCGGCGAGCTCGACCGCGTGCTCCGCCCGAGCGAGGGCCGCCACTCGGGCGAGGTCGTCGGCGAGTTCAAGCTCGGCGATCTGCTCGGCAAGGGCGGCATGGGCGAGGTGTACTCCGCCGAGCACGTCACGAGCGGCACGCCCGCGGCCGTGAAGCTCTTGCAGGCGCGCCTCCTCGACAACGCCGAGCACCAGCAGCGCTTCCTACGCGAGGCGGCGGCGGCCGCGGCCGTCACGATGCCGAACGTCGTCCGCGTCTTCGGCACGGGCGCGACCGAGGGCGGCATGCCCTACATCGCGATGGAGAAGCTCGAGGGCCACGACCTCGGCTGGCACCTCCGTCGCACGACGCGCCTGTCCGTGAACGAGGTCGTCGAGCTCGTCGATCAAGCCGCGGCCGCGCTCGAGGCGATGCGCGCCGCGGGCATCGTGCACCGCGACCTCAAGCCGGCGAACCTCTTCGCGACCGACACGATCCCGCGCACGTGGAAGGTGCTCGACTTCGGCCTTTCGAAGATCCTCGGCCAGGCCACCATCACGAAGGATCAGGTCATCGGCACGCCGTCGTACATGGCGCCCGAGCAGGTGCGCGGCAAGGGAGTCGACCACCGCGCTGACCTCTACGCCCTCGGCTCGCTCGCCTACCGCACGATCACCGGCGCGCCGCCGTTCCCCGCGGGCCAGATCTCGCACGTGCTCTACAAGGTCTTGTACGCGCAGCCGGTGAGCCCGGCGTCGCTCGTGGCGTTGCCCGTCGACGTCGAGCTCGTGCTCGCGGTCGGCATGGCGAAGCGGCCCGACGATCGCTTCGCGACGGCGCTCGAGTTCGCCTCGGCGCTGCGCGCTGCGGCGGCCGGGCAGCTCGACGACGCCACGCGCGCGCGCGGCTGGGCGCTCCTCCGCGAGTTCCCCTGGGGCTCGCAGCAGAAGCCGCCGGCCCGCAAGGCGTCCTGAGCTCACGGCCCGGCGCAGCCACCTCGTCGGCCGAGGACAGCGCGACGTCTCACATGGGCGTCACGAGGATATCGACGCTCGAGGTGTTCGTCTGACCCTGTGGGCTCGTCCAGTTCCCCTCGCCGCCGAGGTGAAACACGGGTGTCGGAGCGAACGTGTAGCTCATCATCCAAGACGCACCTTGAACGATGTTGACGACCTCGACGACGTTCCCGTCGGTGTTCGGACCGGTCGCGTAGGGCGCGCAATCCGGGAAGAGGTCGAAGGACGCCTCGCAGCCTGTGGCGCCGAGCACGCCCGAAATCTGGATCGTCCCACCCGTCGTGAAAGCGCTCACGTCGAGCTCGCTGCGCGACGACCAATCGTGGTTGCCGTACCCCGGCGCCACGAGGTCCGCCGAGAAGCTGGTCGAGGGCGCGCCGGGTGACAGGATGATGCGCGTCCCGCCGTCGCTGTAGTCCTGGCAGCCGCCGCTGCAGCAGACGAACGGAGGATCGCAGACGGCGGCGCCGCAGACTTCGCCGCTGCCGCCTGCGCCGACACCAGACGACGCGGACGAGCTCGACGCGCCGCCGACTCCGGTGCTCGCGCCCACGGCGCTGGTCGAGGTCGAGGGCTCCCCGCAGACGCAAGAGCCGAGGCTCGCGCCGTCGGGACTGCAAGCTTGATGTCCGCGCGCGCCCGTGTCGCACGCGCACGCGAAGCTCGCACCTGGCGTGCACGCGTGGAGGTCGTCGCTGACGTCGGCGCTGCACCCGAGCGGTGCGGGCGCGAGACCGACGAGGCCGAGCAAGATCGCGAGATAGCGGCGCACCTCGACAACATCGCACCGCGATCCCGGGAGCGTCAACGCGGCTCCTGCGCTCGCCCCGCGCCGACGCGCGCGCCGCGATGGACGCGCGCGCGAGAGACGGCTACTCGAGTCGGCATGGCCATGCGCATCGTCGGAGCGGGGCTCGGGCGGACCGGGACGCACTCGCTGAAGCTCGCGCTCGAGCGCCTGCTCGGCGGGCCCTGCTACCACATGGTGGAGGTCGTGAATCACCCGGAGAAGGTGCCGGTGTGGCGCGCGGCCGCGGAGGGGCAGCTCCCCGACTGGGAGCGCGTCTTCGACGGCTACGCCGCGACGGTCGACTGGCCCGGCGCCGCCTTCTGGCGCGAGATCTCGGCCGCGAACCCCGAGGCGATCGTGCTGCTCTCGACGCGCAAGGACGCGGCGTCGTGGTGGCGCAGCGCGAACGACACGATCTTCGTCGGCATCCGCAGCGAACGCGCGGAGCACGAGCCGATGCTCTCGATGGTGGCGGCGCTCATGCGCGCGCGCTTCGCTGCCGATCTCGCCGATCCGGCGTCGGCGATGGCCGCCTACGAGCGCCACAACGCCGAGGTGCGCGCCGAGACTCCTGCGCGCCGCCTCGTCGAGTGGAGCCCTGGCGACGGCTGGGAGCCGCTCTGTACCGCGCTCGAGCTCCCCGTGCCGGCGGAGCCGTTCCCGCACGTGAACACGACCGCCGAGTTCCAGGCGCGGGTGCGCGACCGCCAGGCGAACCGCCCCCCGCCCTGACGCGGCGGCGCTCCGGCAGCGCTTCACGGCCTCAGCACGAACAGCGCCGCGTCGTAGCGCCACACGGTGAGCGCGATCGTCTTGCCGTCGGGCGACCACGCCGGCTGCGTCTTGTCGCTCGGGTCGCTCGTGATTTGGCGCGGCTCGCCGCCCTCGAGCGGCGCACGGAAGAGCTGCACGAAGCCGTCGGGCGCGGGCGCGACGAACACGACCTCGGCGCCGTCCGGCGAGAGCGCGAACCCCGCGTTGATGTGCTCGCTCGCGATGCGCCGCACCACGCGCGCCGGGCCGCCCGACATTGGAAACGTCACGATCGCCTGCTGGCCCGGGCCGACGTGCGCGAGCGCGACGAGCGCGTCGCCCTTCGGCGTGAACGCGAGGTCGACGACGTCGGCGTCGAGCGCGAGGCCCTCGATCTCGCGCGCCTCGCTCGTCGTCGCGCCGCTCTCGGGGTCGACGCCGACGACGTGCGGCGCGTGGCGACCCGTCTTCTTGCTCGTCGTCGCGAACGCGATCGCGCGGCCGTCGGGCGACCAGCGCGGCCAGTAGGTCTCGGCGCCGCGCGAGAAGAACGTGAGCCTGCGCCCGCCTCCGCGATCGTCTGCGCGCTCGAGCCACAGGTCGTCGGAGCCGTCGCGATGCGAGTGGTACGAGAACCAGCGCCCGTTCGGCGACCACGCGCCCGCTTGATCCTCCGACCCGACGTGCGGCGCGAGCTCGTCTGCGTGATCGACGAGCGCGGCGCCGACGGGCACGACGCCGACGCGCTGATCGATGTCGGGGTAGTCGACGTCTTGCACCTGCCGACGCCACTTGCCGAACGTCACCGAGAGCCGGTCGCCGGAGGGGTGCCAGTACGGCGTCTCGGACTGGAACGTCGTCAGCGGGCGCGGCGCGCCGCCCTCCGCGGCGACGAGCGCGACCGACGCGTGGTAGCTCGACAACCGCGCGAGCACGGCGCCGTCGGCCGCGACGGACGGCGCGTACGTGTCGCGATCGAACGAGGTGAGCGCGCGCGTGCGCCCGGTCGCCACCTCGATCGCGACGAGGTCGAGCGTGCGCTCGAACGAGGCGGCGGCGGCGCGCGGCGTCGCGGCGTAGAGCGTCGCCCCGTCGGGCGCGAACGCGAGCGGACCGAACCAGTCGACGTCGGGCTGCGTCGCGAGCGGCGCTCCGCCGCACTTGAGCTCGACGCGCCGGCGGCGCGACGCGTCCTCGACCACGCACGCGAGCTCGCCCGACGGCGCGAACGCGAGCGACGACACGCGCCCCGCGACGCGCTGCACGGACGCGCGATCCGTCGGCGTACGGAGGCGCCAGATCTCCGCGCCGTCGGGGCGCTGCACGGCGAACGCGACGACGCGACCGCTCGGCGACCACGCGGGCGCGGCGAGCTCGTCTTCCCGGGCCGAGAAGCGCGCGCCGTGCTCCACGTCGTCGCCCTCGACCACGTCGCGATCGCCGAAGAACGGCGCGACGGTCAGCGCGCGGCGATCGACGAGCCAGTAGCGCCGCGGCTTCTTCGTAGTCTCGACGAGCAGCCGCTCGCCGCTCGGGTGCCACGCGATCGCGCGGAGCTGCGCGGGCAAGGGTGGGAGCGCCTCGAGCGGCCCGCCCGACGTCGGCCGCAC
>DASYCF010000270.1:0-8462 GCA_036500365.1 Byssovorax sp. | reverse complement strand
GAAGCTCCATCAGAAAGCCGTCGCCATAGAGCAATCCGATGGCAGCCCCGCCCGATGATTGTGCGGTGATCGTGTGGAAGCCGTCGGTCATCGAACCGAGGTACACGCCGCCGATTACAAGCGCGTTCTGCGGAGTCGTCGTGCTCGTGAGGACGACCTGTGCGTTCGCGTCGCCGAACTGCGTCGCGCGCTCGACGGCGCCGTCGCTTGCCAATCGCAGAACGCCGACGTCGCCGTCGCCTTGCGCCGTGAACGTCGCGGTGTCGATCGTGAAGTCCGTGCGAAAGTTGAACGCGACGTTCGCGCGTCCGTCGGTGGTCGCGCTCACATAGGGCCCGAGCAGGCGCGAACGGCCCTCAATGTCGGTCGTGACGGGGAACGTCCTCGCCCACGTCGCGCCTGACGCGGCGCCGCTGCCGGTGCCCGTCGCGGCGTCGAGGCGGGCCACGTAGCCCGTAACGTCGTCGTTGATGGCGGAAACCGGGCCATCGCCAAAATCGACGTCGTCTTTGAACGCGCCGCCGATCACTGCGTCACCGTTCTGCATCACCGCGATAGACGCCGGTCCGCCGCAGTTGGGGGAACAACCGCTCGAGCCGCCGATGGAGTTCGCCCAAATCACCGTCCCCGACGCGGTCAGCTTGAGCACGAATTGGCCGGGCGGCAGGGGTGTCGTCGCCACGGTCGTCGCCTGCGACGCGCTTCCGACGATGTAGAGCTCACCGGTCGCATCGACGGCCAGCGCAGCGAGGCCGGCGGAGGCGATCTGCTCGACCCAAGCGCCGGTACCTACGGCGTCCGTCTTCAGCACGAACGCGCTGCCGGCGTTCGTCGGATCCGAGAGGGACTGGCCCGCAAACGTCTGGCTGCCCACGAACGTTCCGATCCACACGAAGCCACCGTCCGGCGTCGCGGCGAGGTTCGCCAGCAGGAGGCTCCCAGGCTCCCCGTCGCTCGTCCACGCGACGACGCTCGTCACGCAGTCGAGCCCGTCGCAGTCTTCGTCGGCGGTGCTCTCGCACGTCTCGGCGGCGGGCTTCGTCTCGCCCTTGCACACGCCCCAGGCCGAACCGTCGTCGGCGCAGGTCTCGGTGCCGTGCTTGCAGGCGCCGACGTCGCGCGTGCCGTCGGGGCCGTCGTAGCAGGTGCGCGTGGCGTGGGGCGTGCACGTCGTCGGGCCGCCGCCAGCCATCCCCGTCGTGGTCGACGTGGTGGAGGTCGTCGTGCTGGCGGAGCCGCCGGCGCCTCCGTCCGGGCAGTCGAGGCCTTGTTCGACCTCGGGGCACGCGTCGACGAACTGGTCGAGGCCGAGGAGCAGGTTGCAGCCGGCTACGGACGAGGCGGCGGCGAAGAGGAGCAAGGGCGCGGCGCGGCGGGGTGGTTTTCGCATGCCGCGAGGATATCCGGGGGCCGTTTTCCGTCAATCGGGGAAGCCCTTTCGCTTCAGGATCTCGTCGATCCGCGCGCGGTGGGCGGACTCCCATGCATCGAGCGGCTCGGCGGCGTCCTTCGCGGCGCGCGCCTCGGCGCGGGCGAGCACGGACTCGGCCTCTCCTGCGGGCACGACGACGACGCCCTCCTCGTCTGCCACCACGATGTCGCGCGGGCTCACCTGGACCCCGCCACACACGATGTCTCCGTCGAGCGCGTCGAGCGCGTCCTTGCCTCCAGGGAAGGGGACGACTCCGCGGGCGAAGACCGGGAATCGATTGGCGCGCACCTCGGCGAGATCCCGAATCACGCCGTCGACCACGAAGGCGACGACGCCGCGCCTCTGTGCGACCGCGCACACGTTGCCGCCGGCGACCGCGTAGTCGACGTCGCCGGCCTGGACGACGATCACCGCGCCCGGGGGCGCGCGGTGGATCGCGGCGTGGACCATGAGGTTGTCCCCCTTCGGGCAGCGTACGGGGAAGGCGGGGCCGGCGACGCGCGGGCCGCCGTCCCAGAGCGGGCGGACGCCGAGGTCCATCACCCGCGCGCGGCCGAGCACGTCCGCGAGCGTCGTCGGCGAGAGCGCGCGGAACCGTTCGATGTCGACCATCGGCGCGCTGTAGCATGCGCGCGTGCGAAGGGAGCCCTCGTTCATTCGATGTGTCGCCGTCGTCGCCGCCCTCGCCTCGTGCGCAGTCGGGTGCGATCCGGTGGCCTCGCTCCGGGCGCGCGTCGCGGTCCCGTCGGGCGTGCTCACCGAGGACGCCGCGCGCTATCCGGCCGCCGTCATCGTGCGCGCGCTCGAGTCGCCCTCGATCGAGCAGCCGACGCTGACGCGCGTCGGCGTCCTCTGCGCGCCCCCGCGCGAGACGCAGCGCTTCGAGTACGCGCACGTCGAGATCGGCTGCGCCTACGAGACTCCGGTGTCCGTGTTCGTCGTGCCGATCGCGAAGGACGATCCCGCTGCGCGCGCGTGCGCCGACGGCCGCGCGTCGATCCGCGAGGTCGAGGGCGTGCGCATCGCTCCGCAGAACGCGCCGCCGCTGCCGCCGACGCCGGCGGCCACGGGCGTCGCCTTCGTCGGCCGCCACGCGAAGTGCGGCAGCGAGAGCGATCGCATCGATCTCGTCGTCGAGGCGCCTCGGCGAAATTGATGTTTCGGGCCGCCGGCGGCCCGGCCTCGGATTGACGCGCTCCGTCGCGGCCAACGGCCGTTCTGCCGCTGCGGAACTGCTGGCGGAGCGCGCGTCGCGTCGCGTAGCCTGAAACGTACGGTGCTGCCGGAATTCAGCGAACCGACCGATCGCTTCGTCGCGGAGACCCGCGTCGGGAGCGGCGGTATGGCCGACATCTACAAGGGTGTCGACCGCGAGACGGGTGACGCCGTCGCGATCAAGTTCCTGCGCCCGAGCGCTTCACCTCAAGAGCGCCAGCGGTTCGCGCGCGAGATCGCGATCCTCGCCGACCTCCGGCACCCGAACATCGTGCAGTACGTCGGCCACGGGACCTGGGCCGACGGCCGCATCTTCTTCGCGATGGAGTGGCTCGATGGCGAGGATCTGAGCCAGCGTCAACGCCGCGCGCCGCTCGGCATGCGCGACGCGGTCGAGGTCGTGCGCCGCTCCGCCGCCGCGATGGCCGCCGTCCACGCGCGCGGCGTCACGCACCGCGACCTCAAGCTGTCGAACATCTTCCTCGTGCGCGGGCGCGGCACGGCGATCAAGCTCATCGACTTCGGCGTCGTGAAGTCGGCGACGGCCGACGACTTCCCGACCGAGAAGGGCACCATCATCGGGACGCCGCATTTCATGGCCCCCGAGCAGGCGCGCGGCGAGCCGATCGACGCGCGGGCGGACGTGTACTCGCTCGGCGGCGTGCTGTTCCGCCTCGTGACTGGGCGCAACGTCTTCGAGACCGAGCACATCATCGCGCTCCTCGGCCGCCTCGTGCTCGAGGATCCTCCGTCGCCGCAGAGCATCCGCTTCGACGTGCCCGACGCGCTCGACCAGGTCATCTTCCGCGCCATCTCGCGCACGAAGGAGAACCGCTGGGAGAACGGCGGCGAGTTCGCGCGGGCGCTCGCGCGCGTCGGCGTCCTCAACAACGATCCGCCGGCGACCGACCGCAGCTCGTCGGCGATCCGCCGCGCCGTGCCCGACTCGGCGCAGACGCCGACGAGCGGCCCCGCGGCGCGACCGGGCACGAGCGAGCGGCGCGTCGTCGCGGTGGTGCTCTTCGATCTCGGCGCCGAGGGCGCGCTCTCTCCGGAGATCGAGGCCGCCGTGCGCGACGTGCTCGGCGACGACACGCGCCTCGAGCCGCTGCTCGGCGGTCAGCTCGTCGCGGTGCTCGGCGTCGAGCGTTCGAAGGGCGACGAGGCCATGCGCGCCGCGCGCGCCGCGCTGACCGTCGCGAACGCGATGCCGAAGGTGAAGGTCACCGTCGCCGTCGGGCACGCCGTGCGCGGGCGCTCGAACCTCGCGGGCGAGGCGCTCGAGCGGGCCGCGCGTCAGCTGGAGGTGGCCGAGCCCGGCACCGTGCGCCTCGACGTCTACGCGCTCTCCGCGCTCGAGGGTCGCTTCGTCGTGCAGGAGGACGCGCCGACCGCCGCGACGCGCGCCGATCCCTCGGCGGGCGGCGGCGTGCTCCTGCGCGAGGACGCGAGCGGCTTCGGCGCGCGCCAGCTGCTCGGCCGCGCGACGCCGACCGTCGGCCGCGAAAAGGAGATCGCGCTCCTGCAAGGCACGTACGGCGAGCTCGTCGAGGACGGCTCTCCGCGCGCCGCGATCGTCATCGGCTCCGCGGGCATCGGCAAGAGCCGCGTCCGCAGCGAGCTCATGCAGCGCCTGGAGCTCGCGCCGCAGAAGCCCGTCGTGCTCGTCTGCCGCGGCGATCCGATGAGCCGCGGATCGAGCCTCTCGGCGCTCGGCCGCGCGCTCCGCCAGCAGATGGGCGTGCACGACGGCGAGAAGCCCTTCGAGCAGGTCGCGAAGGTCAAGCAGCAGGTCTCCGCGCGCATGCCGCGCACGCTGCGCTTCCTCGCCGGCTTCCTCGGCGAGCTCGTCGGCGTGAGCTTCCCCGAGGACGCCGATGAGCCGCTCCGCGCCGCCCGGGCGAGCGCGCAGCTCATGCAGTCGCGCCTGCGCATGGCGCTCGAGGCGTACGTGCGCGCGCACCAGGCGCCGCTCGTCGTCGTCATCGAGGACATGCACTGGGCGGACGACACGACGCTCGAGCTCGTCGACTGGCTCCTCGGCTGCCCCGATTTGAACTTCGGCGTGTTCGCGTTCGCCCGTCCCGAGATCACGGCGCGCGCGCCGCAGCTCTGGGACAAGCGCAACGTCACGCGGCTCACGCTCGCGCCGCTCTCGCCGAACGCGGCCGAGCGCCTCGTCGCCGCCGCGCTCCCGAACGCCGACGCGGCGACGCGCGGGACCATCGTGCGCCGCGCGGGCGGCAACGCGCTGTTCCTCGAGGAGCTCGTGCGGTGCGCCGCCGACGGTCGCGAGGAGCTCCCGCTCACCGTGCAGGCCGTCGTGCAGCATCGCCTCGATCGCACCGCGCCCGAGGCGCGCGAGGTCCTGCGCGCGGCGGCGATCTTCGGCCAGAGCTTCTGGAAGGGCGGCGTCGAGGCGCTGCTCGATCGGCGCATCGACCTCGACCTCGCCGAGCTCACGCAGAGCGAGATCGTGACGAAGCAGCCCGAGTCGCGCATCGCGGGGCACGAGGAGTGGATCTTCCGCCAGGCGCTCGTGCGCGACGCAGCGTACGCGTCGATCCTCGAGGAGGACCGCGGCGCGATGCACCTGGCCGCCGGCGCGTGGCTCGAGAGCGTGGGCGACGTCGACGCCGGGCTCATCGCGCGCCACGCCGACGCCGGCGGCGATCTGCCGCGCGCGGCGCTCCTCTACGCGAAGGCGACGCGTCAGGCGTACATGAACGGCGCGCAGCTCGAGACCGCGCTCGACCTCGCGAACCGCGGCCTCGCGTGCGGCGCCGAGGGCCTCGTCCGCGCGCAGCTCCTCCTCGCGAAGGCGCAGGTGTCGAGCTTCATGGGCAAGCTCGAGGACGCGATCTCGTCGGCCGAGGAGGCCGGCTCGCTCGCGCCCGCGGGCTCCGATCTTTGGGGCGAGGCGCAGCGCCTCACCGCCGCGACGCTCATCGAGTCGGGCCGCGGCCGCGACGGCGACGCGCGCGCGGCTTGGGCGCTCGGCCCGGACTTCTGGCCGAGCCTGTCGCAGCACGTGCGGGCGAACCTGCTCTCGTCGCGCGTGCGCGGGCTCGTCGACATGAACCTCCAGCGCCAGGCGCTCGACGTCGCCGACGCCGCCCTCGACGAGGCGCGCGCCTCGAGCGATTCGAACGCGATCACGCGCGCGCTCGACGCGCGACACTACGCGCTGATGCAGACCGGCGACATGTCGCGCGCCGTCCCCGCGGGCACGCTCGTCATCGAGGCCGCCGAGAGCACCGGCGACATGGTGCTCGCGACGCGCGGCCGCGTGAACACGGCGAGCGTCATGAACCAGCTCGGCCTCTACGAGGAGGCCGTCTCCCTGCTCGAGCGCGCGCTCGCCGACACGCGCACGCGGCGCATGCGCATCCTCGAGGGCTCGACGCTGCACAACCTCGGCATGAGCCACGCGCGCCTCGGCAACCTCGACGAAGGCGTCAGCCTGCAGCGCCACGCCTCGCGCATCGCCGACGAGTGCGGCGCCGCGCGCCTCCGCGTGAACGCCCGCGTGTACGAGGCGATCATGCTCGTGTGGCGCGGCGGCCCGGGCGATCTCGGCCTCGCCCTCAACATCGTACGCTGGGCCTGCGAGGAGACGCGCGCGCACCCGGGGCTCTACACGACCGCGCTCTTCGCCCTCTCCCGCGTGCAGCTCGCGC
Source organism: Byssovorax sp. (assembly GCA_036500365.1). GTDB lineage: Bacteria > Myxococcota_A > Polyangia > Polyangiales > Polyangiaceae > DASYCF01. The sequence continues at coordinate 2,135 of DASYCF010000270.1, read as the reverse complement.
GGCGTGAGCTCACCGGCGCGATCGAGACCGGGCGTGAGTGCGAGAAGCGCCTCGCCGAGGCGCCCGTCGAGGAGTGGGAGGAGGGCATCCGCCTCACGCTGGTCCTCGCGCTGCTCGAGGCGAACCACGATCGCGAGGCGAACACGGTGCTCGAGCGCGCGTTCTCGGCGCTCGTGGACCGCGCGCGCGGCATCACGAACCCGGCGCACCGCCACAGCTTCCTCACGCGGAACGACGAGGCGCGCCAGATCATCGAGCTCGCCAAGGCCCGCCTCGGCAAGTCGATCCCGAACTTCGCCCCGCCGCTCCACCGTAGGCCGAGCTGACGCGCGCCGGCGACGCAGACGTGCGCGCTGAACGCATGGCTTGACGTGGTAGGGGGTCGCGGGTAACTCGCTCGCCCGATGCGCCTCTATGCACGCGCCGCCGCGTTCGCCCTCGCCCTCGCGGCCTCTTCGCTGGTCGCGCCGCGCGTCGCCCGTGCCGACGGGCCCGGCCCGCGCATCATCGTCGTCGACGTCCGTCGCGCCGTGCTCGACACCGAGGAGGGCCTGCGCGTCCAGGCGTCGTTGAAGCGCCTCTTCGACGTGCGCCAGCGCGACCTCAGCGAGTTCGAGCGCCAGTTCCAGGCGAAGCAGGCCGCCGTGCAGCAGAAGGTCCAGAACGGCACCCCGCAGTCGCAGCTCGCCCCGCAGCTCGAGGAGCTCCAGCGCGACTACCTCGACCTCGCCGCGCGCCGCGACCAGTACACGAACGAGATGAGCGCGCGCGAGCAGCAGCTCACCGCGCCGATCTACGCGCGCATCATCGGCCTCATCCGCAAGCTGGCCGACGAAAAGGGCGCCGCGCTGATCGTCGACAAGACGGCCGCGCCGTATTTCCGCGCCGATCTCGAGATCACCGATCGCGCGATCCAGATGTACAACAGCGGCGTGACGGCGGCGCTCCCGGCCGGGCCCGGGCCGGCGGTGCCGCCGATGCCGCTGAAGCCCTCGGCCGCGCCCACGCTGCCGGGCTCCGCGCCCGTCGCGCCGCCGCCGAAGCGCAACTGACCCCCCGACCTCGAGACGAACATGCGTATGCCTCGCTCCGTGTCCGCCACGCTCGCCGGCGCGCTCGCCCTCGGCGGCGCCCTGCTCTTCGCCGCGCCCGCGCACGCCGAGGGGGGGAAGATCGCCGTCGTCGACATGCAGCGCGCCGTGATCGAGACGAACGCCGGCGCCGCCGCGCAGCAGCAGCTCAAGAAGATCCTCGCGTCGCAGCAGTCGGAGCTCGAGGGCAAGCAGAAGAAGCTGCAGTCCGACAAGGACGCCCTCGAGAAGAGCGCGAAGGCGGGCAAGGTCCCCCAGGCGGAGCTCCAGCACAGGGCGGAAGAGCTCCAGCGTCAGTACGCCGAGTACCAGCAGCGCCTCGTCGACTCGCAGCGCTCCATGCAGCAGAAGGACGGTGAGCTCATGCAGCCGATCCTCCAGGGGCTGCTCGCCGTCGTGCGCCGCATCGCCGCGCAAGACGGCTACGAGCTCATCCTCGAGAAGAGCGCGGTGCCCTATTACAACTCGAACCTCGACGTGACCGACAAGGCCATCCAGATGTTCAACAGCCAGGGCGGCCCCGCGCCGGCGAAGGCGCCCCCCGCGCCGCCGCCGAAGAAGTAGCTGCGGGAATCGAGCTCGCTGCGGCGCGCGTTGTCCCGAAGCCGTGCGTCGCTGCCTCGTAGCCTTCGTCGTCGCCCTCGTCGGGTGCGGCTCCGCGCCCGAGGGCGGACCGAGCGCGAAGGCGTCGTCGTCGGCGCCGCGTGCGGGGCGAGCTGCCAGCGGACCCGCGTCGACGGCCAGCGCGCCGGCCGCCGCGAACGCGCCGGCGAAGGTCGCGCTGCGCGAAGGGCAAGCGCTCGCGCGCTCGGCGGACGGCGCGCTCTGGGTCGCCGACGAAGACCACGGCGTCGTGCGGCGCGTGCCCCTCGGCGACGCCCTCGCGAGGCCGCCGAGGCTCAAGGATCCGCCCGAGGTCGCGCGCGTCGACGCGGGCGCGATCGACGTCGCGATGCCCGGCCGGCCGGCGGCGCTGCTCGTGCTCGGGGATCGCGTGCTCGTGACCGTGCGTGACCCCGCGATGCTCGTGACGCTCGACGCGAG
>DASYCF010000269.1:0-3004 GCA_036500365.1 Byssovorax sp. | reverse complement strand
CGCCGTTCAAGACCGCGCTCCCGTTCGCCGCGGCCCGCGCGAACGCCGCGTTGGAGATCGCGCGGCCGACGCGCGTCGCGCTCGGGCAAGGGTCCGACGGCGGGACGGTGACCGCGCCGTCTCCGTTCGCGCCCTCGGAGGCCGTGCTCGACGAGCGGACGAGCGCGCTGCCTGGCGATTTTGCGCCGTACTCGGCCGATTTCGCGCCGCCCTCGAGCACTGCCTCGGCGTCGTTCCGCGCGTCACCACCGTCGCAGCGCGCGTCGTCGGACATCCCGATCGGCTCGACGGTGACCTCGGTGCTCTCGCCGTTTGCCGCGGCGTTGCCGTTCGCGCCGAGCCCCGCGTCGTCGCGCGCTCCCGTCGTCGACGTCGACGACGACGACTTCGAGCTCGACGACGAAGAGACGTCGATGATCCCCGTGAGCCAGCTCGGCCTCGCCGCGCCCGAGACGATCTCGGAGGAGCACGTGCTGCTCGACCTCGACGAGGCGCCCGCGAGCTTCAGCCATGACGCGCCGCCCGTGAGCGTCGCGGAGCTCTTGCCGCTCGAGCGCCACGCGTCGCTCTGCGTCGAGATCGCGCTCGACGGCGCGCCGGACGCGGCGCTCGCGCGCTACGGCGTCTCGGCCGAGGGAAAGGCGCGCGCGGACGCGTATTTCCGCGACGCGTTCGTCCGCGAGCCGTCGCTCCGCGCCGCGTGGAACCGCGCGTTCGACGTCTACCGCGGGTGGTACGCCGCGCGCCGCTCGTAGCGCCGACGGCGCGCTTGCGGCGCGCGCGCTCCGGCGCGAAGCGTCGACGCATGCGCCGCACCGCCCTCGTCGCCGCCGCCCTCGCCGCGCTCGCGCTCGCCCACGCCTCGCCGGCGCGCGCCGACGGGCCGAAGCTCGACGTTCCGAACTCGAAGTTCACGCTCGACAACGGCATGGTCGTCATCCTCGCCGAGGATCACGCGCTGCCGATGGTGGTCACGAACCTCATGGTGAAGGTCGGCTCGCGCTTCGAAGAGAAGGGCCGCACGGGGTTCGCGCACCTCTTCGAGCACCTCATGTTCATGGGCACGAACCTCGTCCCGACCAAGATGTACGACGGCTGGATGGAGAAGGAGGGCGGCTGGAACAACGCGAACACGGGCGAGGATCGCACCGACTACTACGACGTCGGCCCCGCGCGCACGCTGCCGCTCCTCTTGTGGCTCGAGGCCGATCGCTTCGGCGCGCTCGGCAAGGAGATGACGCTCGACAAGCTCAACGCGCAGCGCGAGGTCGTGCGCAACGAGCGCCGGCAGACGAGCGAGAACACGCCCTACGGCAAGGTCGAGCTCCGCCTGCCCGAGCTCCTGTTCCCCGATGGTCACCCGTACCACCACCCCGTCATCGGCTCGCACGCGGACCTCCAGGCGGCCGAGGTGAAGGACGTGCAGTCGTTCTTCGCGCGCTGGTACGTGCCGAACAACGTCACCCTCTGCGTCGCGGGCGACTTCGACCCGGCCGACGTGAAGGCGCGCGTGACGAGCCTCTTCGGCACGCTACCGCGCGGCGACGTGCCGGCCGCGCCCGCCGCGCCGCCCTCGAAGCTCACGTCGATCGTGCGCGAGACGATGCCGGACAACGTGCAGATGCCGAAGATCATCATGGCGTGGCAGAGCCCCGCCCACTACGCCCCCGGCGACGCGGAGTTGGATCTCGTGAGCGTCGTGCTCGACCACGGCAAGGCGAGCCGCCTCTACAAGGCGCTCGTCTATGACAAGCCGATCGCGCAGGAGGTGCACGCGGAGCAACACTCGCTCGACGTCGGCGGATATTTCACGATCGAGGCCATCCCGAGGAAGGGCGTCACGCTCGACCAGCTCGAGGCCGCGATCGACGCCGAGCTCGCGAAGCTGCTCGCCGCCGCGCCGGGCGACGCCGAGCTCCAGCGCGCGAAGAACCAGTTCGAGACCGGCTTCGTCGAGCGCCTGCAGTCGCTCGCCGCGCGCGCCGCGCTGCTCAACGACTACCAGACGAGCCAGGGGGATCCGAACTACGCCGACAAAGACCTCGCGCGGTACCGCGCCGTCACGTCGAGCGGGCTGCTCTCGGTCGCCAAGGCGACGCTCACGCCGGGTGCGCGCGTGATCCTCCGCGTCGTGCCGAAGGATCCCGCCGCGGCGGGCAAGGCGGGTGACGAATGAACCACCTCGCTCGATTCGGCGCCGCGTCGCTCGCGCTCGTGAGCTCGGTCGTCGCATGTGGCGACGCGCAGGTGGCGCCGCCGGTCGTGCCGACGGCGCCGCCGATCCCGCTCGCGCGACCGAACCCGCTCGGCCCGAAGCCGGAGCTCGCCGCGGCGAAGCCGTTCGCGCCGCCGGCGCCGCAGGTCTTCAAGCTCGCGAACGGCGTGACCGTGTGGCTCTTCGAGCGGCACACGCTGCCCGTCGTCGCCGCGACCCTCGCCGTGCCGTCGGGCTCTGCCGCCGATCCACCGAACCAGGCAGGCCTCGCGTACATGACCGCCGACATGCTCGACGAGGGCGCGGGCAAGCGCTCCGCCGTCGAGCTCTCGACCGCGATCGACGACCTCGGCGCGTCGCTGCACACGGGCGGCGGCGTCGACGGCAGCACGGCGTCGCTGTCCGTGCTGAAGAAGAACTTCGCGCCGGCGTTCGCGCTCCTCGCCGACGTCGTCGCGCGCCCGCGCTTCGACGCGAAGGAGTGGAAGCGCGTCTCCGACCTGTGGAAGGGCGACCTCAAGCGTCGACAGGACGATCCCTCGGCGGTCGCGCACGTCGTCGAGCGCGCGGTGCTGTACGGACCTGGCACCGCGTATGGCCACCCGAGCGACGGCCTGCTCGCGACGGCGGCGCGCGTCGATCTTCCGTCGGTGAAGCGCTTCTACGACGCGAACTGGCGGCCCGAACGCGCGGTGCTCGTCGTCGCGGGCGACGTCACGCAGGGCGAGATCGCGAAGCTCGCAGAGGCCGAGCTCGGCGGCTGGAAGGCGAAGGGCGCCGCCGCGCCGA
>DASYCF010000268.1:0-7955 GCA_036500365.1 Byssovorax sp. | reverse complement strand
AACTCGGTGACGAGCGCGGCGCCGGCGGCGTTCACGGCGTCGAGCTTCGCGCCGAAGCCGGGCGGCGCGTCCTCGCCGAGATCGTCTTGCGTGAACGTGACGGTCGCGGTCGCGTCGCACGCCGCGCCGCCCGGGAAGTGCAGCGTCAGGAGCACGGCCGCGCCGAGCGGCGGACGCTCGCTGGCCGTCGCGACGAAGAGCCCGCCGTGCCCGAGCACGTCGTAGCTCTCGGCCGGCCGGAAGAAGTTCGACGCGGAGCTCGGCCCGAGCACGACGTCGAACCGAGGCGCGGGGGCGTGCACGCTCGTGAGGCGAGACTCGATCTGCTTCACCATGCCGACCAGCTCGTCGACGCGCTGATGCACCACCGGCGAGCCGGGGCCGTGGCCGCCGCGCGTGAGCTCGACGATGGCGGCGAGCGCCTTCTCGATGGCGCGGGCGTGCTCACGCACGACGTCGGCGATCATGCCGGCGACGTCGCGACCGCCGTCGTCGAGCCTCACCTCGACCTTGGTGCGGCTCTGCGCCATCAAGCGGATCGCGTCGCCGAGCTTCGCCATGTGCATGTCGGACGCGGCGCTGCCCGCCCCCGGGGCGTCGTGGAACATCGCGGCGTCGGCCGCCTGCTTGGCGGCGCGCGCGATCGCGTCGCCGATGCGCGAGAGCCGCTCGTCGAGGCCCGAGATCGCGCCCGTGACGCGCGACGCAGGATCGTCGCTCTTGCCGCCGGCGCGCTGCGTGCGCGCGTAGCTGTCCTTGATGTCCTTCCAGCGCGCCTTCTGCGCGTCGGTCATCCGGCCGCGGAGCTCGGCGAGCTTGAGGAGGTTCTGCTCGGCGCCGGTCGTCAGCGTCTGCGACTCGCTCGCGTAGTGGTCGTCGACGAGGCGCTCGAGCTCGTCGTCGTTCATCGCGGCGACGACCTTCTCGGCGAGCTTGTTCATGTTGCGGTAGCTGCCCTGGAGCTTGAAGGGCGGCTCGGTGCGGAACGCGTCCGACTGCGAGGCGGACGCGATGTACTGCTTGTTCACGTCGAGGAGGAGCCGCTGCACCTTCGACAGGCGCTTGAGGACGGAGACGACCTCGTCGACCTCGGCGGCGGAGTAGCCGTGCGCGAGATCCGTGAGCGCCACCTCCTCGCCCCGGGCCATGCGCACGAGCTTGCCGACGTCGGCCGGCTCGCGCGTGGCGAGCGGCGCGAGCGCGGAGTTCGACGTGAGCGCGTTCTCGACGTAGCTCTCGGCGAAGAGCTGCTCGGCGCCGCCGAGGATGTCGCCGAGGTTGTACGTGTCGGCGCGGTTCGCGAGCATGTCCGGGATCTGGAAGCGCGCGCCCGTCTCGGTGTACGGGTTGCCGGCCATGACGACGCAGAACTTCTTGCCGCGCAGATCGTACGTGCGCGGCCGCCCCTTCCAGACGCCCTCGATCTTGCGCTGCGCGTCGCACAGCGAGATGAATTTTTGCAGCAGCTCGCTCGACGTGTGCTGGATGTCGTCGAGGTAGAGCATCACGTTGTTGCCCATCTCGAACGCGAGGTTGATCTTCTCGACCTCTTGCCGCGCGGTCGCGCTCTTCGCGTCGGCCGGGTCGAGCGACGTGACCTCGTTGCCGATCGAGGGGCCGTTCACCTTCATGAAGACGAGGCCGAGCTTGCTCGCGACGTACTCCATGAGCGTCGTCTTGCCGTAGCCGGGCGGCGAGACGAGCAGCAGCATGCCCATGAGGTCGGTGCGCTTCTTGTCGCCCACGGCGCCGAGCTGCTTCGCGAGGTTCGCGCCGACGAGCGGCAGGTAGACCTTGTCGATCAGGCCATTGCGCACGAAGCTCGTGAGCACGCGCGGGCGCCACTCGTCCATGCGGAGGCGACCGCGCGCCCGCTCCAGCACGGCGGACTTCGTCTTGCGCAGGGCGCGGAACCGCGGGACGCGCGTCGCGACGAACGGCGCGAGGCGCGCGACGAGCTCGTCGATCGCGAGGTGCATCGCGCCGCCGGTGATGCGCGCGTGCGAGCCGAGGAGCCCGGTGACCACCGCGTCGGTCGTCGCGGTCGAGCGCTCTCGGTCGACGGCGCGCTCGAACGCGAGGAGCACCGCCGCCTCGCGGACGAACGGCCGCATCGCCGCGCCCGGATCCTTCGGCGCGGGCTCCGGCGCTGCGGCGGAGGTCGCTGCCATCGAGGTCGCACGGCGAGACGGCGGCGCCGCGTCGGCCGACGGCGCGCGCGACGACGGGACGGGCTCGGCGATGACCGGCTGCACGACGCCGGCGAGCGCGTCGGCGTACGCGACCGCGAGCGCGAGGCGGGCGGCGGGCTGCTCGGCGAGCGCGCGGAGCTCCTCGTCGAACGCGCGCCGGCTCCCGCGCTGATCGATCGACGTGAGCACCGCGCGGGCGAGCGCGTCCGCCGCGGCGCTCACGACGAAGCGCGGCTGCGGCGCAGCGAGCTCCTCGACGAGGTAGCGTGCGGCGGCCGCTGCGTCGGCAGGCGTACACGAGAGGCCGAGCGCCTCCGCGCGGGGCGCGATCGTCGTCGCGGCGAGCTCCGCCGCGAGCGTGGCCTGCGCGCCGGCGTACGCCGTCTCGGCGCGGAGCCGACCGAGGCTCTTCGCCCGCGCGACGAGCACGCGGCGCGCCCCGTCGTCGAGGCCGGCGAAGGCCAGCTGAGCGAGCGCGCGCGCGTCGGGCGAGAAGCGCAGGAGCCCCGCCGACGCGCGCAGCATGAGCAGCTTCGACAGGATCTTCGCCGAGTCCGCGTCGTGGATGCCGCGCTCGTAGCCCTCGTCGAGTCGATCGAGCGCGTAGCGGCGCACCGCCTCGAGGAGCTTCGCCTCGTCGCGCGCGGCCTCGGTGAGGGCCTCGATCGTGAGCCCGCGCGCGCCGTCCTCGGCGTCGAACAGCATGCACGCGGCGAGGTGCTCGCCGCGGTAGACCTCGGCCGACTCCGACGGGAGCGACGCGTCCCACAGGTCGGCGAAGTCGGCCAGCGACACGCCGCCCGCGGCCTCGCTCGCGTCGATCGGCTCGAAGAAATCGGTGCCGGAGAGGTGCAGGTTCATGGCGCCGTCGCGCGCGACGAGGACGAGCTCGAGCGCCTGCGTCTGCACGCTGAAGCGGTGCTCGCCGAGCTTGATGACGTCGTCGCCGCCCTCGAAGAGGTCGGCCTTGTCGCGCAGCGCGCGGAGCGCCTCTTGCCGCGCGCTCTTCACGCGGCTCGCGACCTCGTCGCTCTTCACGGAGTCGCCGAGCGCGGCGAGCTGCTCCTTCACGTCGCCGAGCTTCAGGACCATCGCGTCGGACGCGAAGTAGGCGTTGAGCTCGTCGACGGTGCTGAAGGTCTTCGACCGACGCGCGACGCCGGAGAGGATGCGCTCGGCCGCGGTCCACAGGCTCTGCGCGCGCCGGCTGCGCTCGTCGAGGAGCTGCTGGCGGCGGGCGCCGATCGCGTCGTTCACCTCCTCGCGCTTCTGGGCGAGGTCGCCGGTGAACTCGTCGAACTGGCCGAAGCGGCCCTCGAGCTCCTCGAGCGAGAGGAGGAGCTTCGACATCTGCGCGTCGCACGCCTCGGGCGTGTCGCAGAGCGCGAGCGCGCCGGTGACCGACTGGCCGAAGAGGCGGAACTGCGCGGCGAACTCGGCGCGGCCCTCGCTCGAGCCGAGCTCCTTTTTCCGGCCCTGCCACACGGCGCGCGCGCGGTTCTGCTGCGAGAAGGCCTCGGACACGCCCTCGAGGATCTTCGTGCGGGCGGTCGCGTCGTCGATCTTGAGGCCGCTGATCACCTCGGCCAGCAGCGTGAGGCCCTGCTGCACGAGGTCGAGCTCGGTCGCGTACTGCGCGAGATCGGCCGCCTTCTCGGTCGCCTGCACGTGGGCGACGACGGCGTCGAGGCGCGAGAGCAGCGGCTTGAACGCGTCGTCCTTCAGGAAGAACTCGACGCACGCGAGGCTCACCTCGTCGAAGCGGCCGGCGACCTCGCCCTCGAGCTTGGCGACGGCGGCGAGGTCCATGCCGCGCATGTCGCGGAGGCTGATGAGCTTGCCGCGCTGCTGCCGGAGCGTCGTCAGCGCGCGGAGGTAGTCCTCGACGACCTTCAGATCGTCGGCCCGCGCCGAGAGCAAGAGCTGCTTCTGCTGCGCGCCGGCCTCGTCGAACGCCTCGCGCGCGCGCTTCTCGATCGCCTCGACCTTGTCGAACTCGTCGAGGACGAGGAGGGATGTCTTCTTGATCGACGTGAGCGTCGACAACAAGTCGAAGCACTCGGCGTTGCCGAGCCAGTAGTGCGCGTCGATCGCGCGCGTCGTCGCGGCGACGAGATCCTCGTAGCTGAGGCGCGTGGGCCGCTCGGCGGCGGCGAGCTTGCGGAGGGAGAACGCGTCGGAGATGCCGCGCACGAGATCGGCGTTTCCAACCTTCGAGAGGTAGCTCCCGTCTTTTGGAGCGGACGCGGCCCACTCCGCGCTCGTGAACGGCGTGCGCCAGATCTGGAGCGGGTGGACGCGCGTCGGCTCCGTCGCCGCGCGGAAGACGGCCATCGTGCCGTCGGCGAAGAGGCGGTAGCCGTTCGACCGGATCGGGCTCGTCACCTCCTTGCGGATGAGGTTGTACGGCAGCAGCAGGTAGCTCCCGTCGCTGTCCTGGTAGTAGACGTAGACGACGTCCTCGCCGTTCGGCGACTTGACGACGCGCTCGAAGACGAGGCCCGAGTAGTCGCCGTCGAACAGCTTGTGCTCGCCCGTCTGCAGGTAGTAGCCGCCGGGGAACACGATGCCGTGGTCCTCGGGCAGCTGCTGGCAGGCGACGCCGATCGCGTCGATGCGCTCGGCGCGGCGGCCGCGCGCGTCGAACACGAGGTAGCGGAACCTCTCCTCGCGGAACGGCTTCACGCGGAGCAGCACGAGGTGCCCGAGCTTCGCGTACGCGATGTCGGCGTCGTCGAGCGACTGGTTCACGTCGTCGACCGGCTCGCTGTAGATGCCGCGCCCGTCCTTCGTGTTGTTCTCGACCTTGATCGTGAGATCGCCGCCGACGGTCTCGACGAAGCACGTGTCGAGGATGTTCACGTGCGGGTGCGCGCCGGGCACCTGGTCCTCGCGGCGGGTCGGCGTCCAGCCGAAGTCGTGCTGCTTCGGCGGCTGCGCCTCGTCGTCGCCGCGCGCGTCGAGGTACGTGAGGCGGCCCTGCGCGTCGATGCTCCAGCGGAACACCTTCACGTCGCGCTGCGTGGCGCCGACGCGCACGACCAAGAAGAGCCGCGTGTCGGTGCGCGCGAGCCGGAGGATCTTCGCGTCCTTCGCGTACTTGAACGCGTCGCGGAGCTCCTTCGTGAAGGCCTCGTCCGCGAGGAACGCGCCCGGGCCTTCGAACGGCACCTGGTCGAGATCCCAGCCCTCGCCCTTCTGCTGGAAGCGATAGAACGCGAGGACGTCCTCGACCTTCGTCTCGGTCTGGAGGCCGAGGAACACCTCGAAGCCGAAGAGCATGTGGCCCGCGACGCTGACCATGTCGCGCGGGATCCCGTTGTGCTCCGTGCGCACGCGCTCGTTCGCGAGCAGCGCGAGCTCGGCGCCGCCGAAGACCTTCTTGCGCTTGTCGTTGAGCGACTCCGCCTTCTGGGCGAGCTCGGCCGTCTGGTCGAGGAGGCGCCGGCGGATGACGTCGTAGCTGCCGCCCTCGAGCGCGTCGGCGGCGGCGGCGCCGTCACCGTTCGCGGCGGGCTTCTGCGGCGCGGCGGCCGCCGGCGCCGCCGCCGCCTTCACGTCGACCTGCGAGGTCATGGCCGCCCGTCACTCCCCGCCGGGCGGGCCCTGTCGGAGCGCGGCGCGCGCCTCGTCGATGCGCGCGGCCACGTTCGGGTCGCCGACGAAGAGCTTCTCGACGACGCCGAGCAGCGCCGCGTCGTCCGGCCTCGTCGCGCTCTCGACGAGCGCGCGCACCGTGGAGCTCGACTCGAGCATGCCGTCGATCGACTGGCCCACGCTGATCGCCTTCACGAAGCGCTCGAAGAACGCGCCGTCGCCGCCGACGATGTTGAACTTCGCGGTGGAGAACGCCTTCGCGAGGATCTCAGCCTGCGAGTGCGCGAGCTCCTTCCGCGCGTGGATCGTCTCGAGCTCGATCGCGCGATCCTTGTCGAGCTTCATGCGGAACTCCTCGTGGCCGCGGCCGGCTTGATCGAGGGACTTCATGCTCGTCGCCTTCTCGGCGATGCCCGCGGCCTCGGCCGTCATGCGCTCGCGCGTGACCTTGGCCAGCGCGAGGCCCTTCTGCTCCTCGCCCGCGGCCTCGGCGGCGAGCTTCTCGCGCATGGCCGAGCCCTCGGCCACGCCGTACTTCTGCAGGGCGTCGGCGTCGGCCTCCTTCACGTGCGCCTTCGCGAGGCCGATCTTCTCCTCGCCGGCGGCCTGCGACTGCATCTTCTCGAACGCGACGCGCGCCTCGACGAGGCCCGTCTTCTCGATCGCGACGGCGTCGGCCTCCTTCACGCGGACCTTCGCGAGGCCCTCGGCGGCGGCCTCGGCCTGCACGCCCTCGGCGAGGCGGATCTTCGCGCGGGCGACCTTGTCGGCGGTCTCGAGATCGACGTCGGCGGTGATGGTCTTCTGCCGCGCCGCGTGCTTCGCGGCCTCCTCGGCGGCCTCGGCGGCCTTGACGGTCTTCACGAGCGAGCTCGTCGCGTCGGCCTCGGCCTTGATGCGGACGGCCTCCTTCTCGCGGTTGGCGGCAGCGATCGTGCGCACGTCCTTGATCGTCTCCTCTTCCTGCGCGACGGTCTTGTCGACGGCGATGCGCGCGCGCACGACGTCGGCGATGTCCTTCTTCTGGACCTCGACCTCCTTGTCGCGGCTGATGCCGACGAGGGCGACCTCGCGCTCGCGGCCGATCACCTCGAGCTGGCGCGCCTTCTCGACGCGCTCGGTCTCGACGGCGATCTCGCGCTCCTTCGCCTTCTGCGCGATGGCGACGCCGCGGCCCTTGTTCTCGGCGGCGACCATCGACTCCTCCTCGTTCTTGTGGTGCACGAGGAGGGTCTTCTTCTGCTCGTCGCTCGCGACGCGCGCGGCCTCGTTCTGCTCGCGCGACTGGGCGATCGCGATCTCCTTCATCTTCTTCGCCTCGGCCTCGGCGCGCCGCTGGTCGAAGCGGAAGATCGCCTCGTCGGCGTTGAGGTTCTGGCTGCCCATCTCCATGCGCTCCTTCTGGCGGAGCTCGTTGGTGCGCACGTTCTGGGCGACGGTCATGTCCGTGATCTTGCGGATGCCGTCGGCGTCCATGATGTTGTCTTTGTCGAGGTGCTCGAGCGGCGTCTGCTCGAGGTAGTCGATCGCAGCGTCGTCGAGGATGAAGCCGTTCAAGTCCTTGCCGATGATCTCGATGATCTTGTCCTTGAACTCGTCGCGCTTCTTGTAGAGCTCCTCGAAGTCGAAGTGCTTGCCGACGGTCTTCAGCGCCTCGGCGAACTTCGCGGTGTAGAGCTCCTTCAGCGTGGCGTGGTCGCTCGCGCGGACGCAGCCGATCGACTGCGCGACCTTGAGGACGTCGTCGCTCGTCTTGTTCACGCGCACGAAGAACGTGACGTTGATGTCGGCGCGGATGTTGTCGTTGCAGATGAGGCCCTCCTTGCCGCGCCGGTCGATCTCGATCGTCTTCACCGAGAGATCCATGACCTCGGCGCGGTTGATGATCGGGTAGACGACGGCGCCCGTGAACGTGACGACGGGCTCGTTGCGCATCGTGTTCACGATGAGGGCCTTGCCCTGCTCGACCTGGCGATAGAAGCGCGCGACGAGCGCGAGCGTGCCGAGGATCAAGACGAACGCCGCGGCGACGGCGACGAGAACCGGAAGAAGCTGCGCAGGCATGTTGGTGACCTCACTCCCGCGCCGCGATCCAACGCGCGGCGCGCACTCCCCGACCCGAGGGGGCCGAAGGGTCGCACGGACCAGCGCCTCGCGGGGAGCCCG
>DASYCF010000267.1:0-2843 GCA_036500365.1 Byssovorax sp. | reverse complement strand
TGGCGAGCACGCTCAACGCCCTCGCCGGCGCCGGCGATCGCCGCGAGCTCGGGCGCATGAGCGTCGATGTCGTGGAGGACGAGCTGGCGGGCCTCCTCGCCACCGGCGCCGATTTTACCCCTCAAAGGAAACCTGAGCCCGAGCCCGCACCCGAGCCCGCACCCGCACCCGCACCCGTGCCCGTGCCCGAGCCCGAGCCCGAGCCCGAGCCCGTGCCCGTGCCCGAGCCCGAGCCCGAGCCTGATCTCACGCGCGAGCGCGAACGAGCCCGCGAGCGCGCGCTCGCCATTCAGCAAGCGGAGGAGCGCCTCGCCGCCGCCGAGCACGCGTGTCGCGCAGCCGAGGCCGCGGGCGCAGCGGCGAAGCGCGCGCTCGACGCGACCGAGAAGAAGAAGGTGTCCGGGCGCGCCGCGGTCGACGCGCGAGCGCGCGACGTGCGAGCTGCCGAGGAGAAGCTCCGCGAGGCGCACGGCGCGCTCGAGGCCGCCGAAGCCGCCGCGCGGACCGCAGACCACGACGCCGCCGTCGCTGAGCGCGCAGCCGAGGAGGCCCATCGCGCGCGAGACCGCGCCCACGCCGAGCGCGATGCCGCCGCCCAGGCTCTGCGCCACGCGGAGACGTGAGCGACGTCGGCTATCGCGGAAGGAGCGTGACGACGAACTTGAGCGTCGCGTGGCCGCTCGGCGGCTCGGAGAACTGCGCGGACGCGACGCGAGCCTTGACGCAGCTCAGGACGGCCGGCGAAAGCCCGGGGCTGTCGGTCGCGGTGACGGAGACGACCTCCCCATTCGGGCCGACGCTCGCGGTCACGCGCACGGATCCGCGCATACCCGGATCCTCGGTGGAGAGGCCTTTGTTGTAACAACGGCGGAGCCCGGCGCCCATGCCGCTGACGACCACCGGCGCGTTCGTCACGGTGCCTTCGACCATCTCGACGGTGCCGGTGCTCGCGTTGCCGAACGGCGCCCCGGCGATCTTCTTCGGCGTCGGTCCAGGCCCCGAGATCGACTGGAGGCCTCCCGTGTAGGTCGGCGCCGGTTGCACAGCTTCGACGCTCGGGGCCACGTCGACGGTGGCGGTGGGCTCAGGGACCGAGGTCGGCTCGGGGCCGATGCCGCCGGCCATCACCTGGATCTCGCTGCTCGCGGTCCGCCAACGGAGCAGCATCGCGCCCACGACGACGGCGCTGCCCACCGAGGCCGCCGCGATGTTGCGCAGCCGCCGCCGGCGCCTGCCGACCGGGCAGTCCGCCGTGACGACGGTGCCGTCGCGCCGCCGAAAGAGGCGCACGCACGCGGTCTCGTTCGCCGTGATGAGCTCCTCGGCCTCGCTGCGCGTCATCTTCGAGAGATCGTAGACGTTCTTCTCGCACGAGCCGCAGAGGCGCTTGTGCTCGTCGCCCTGCATGTCGCCCCAGGCGGCGTTGCACGGCGAGGCGATGCGGATCGACTCGAGGAGCCTGCTGCCCTGCGCGCGCGAGAGCCGCTCGGCGACCTCGAGGATCTCCTTCTCGAGCCGCTCCTTCCGCGCCGCGGCGCCGTCGTGCGCCTGCATCTCGAGGAGGGCAGTCGTGAGCTCGTGTTGCAGGGCCGCGAGGCGCTGCTCGAGCGCCTCTTGATCGCTCCGATAAGGCGTCTTCATGGGGCGCGACGCATCGTGCTCCTGCTTCAATGGAGGTCGATCGTCCGGGCTCGTACGCGGAGGTCCGTCGAAACCTTCATGTGAGCCCCTCCCAAGCAGGAGCGTAGGCCCTAGCGATGCGTCGGTCGATGAGAAGCGCCCTCCGCGCTCGCATGGGAGGGCGTGACCCCGCCTCTCAGCTCGCCATGGCGGGGGCCGGGCGCTCGATGCGGCGGCCGGCCTCGGTCACCAGCTCCGGAGACACGCCGACGACGGCGACGATGACGCGCGACGCGGGGACCTCGAGCTGCTTCGCGAGGTCGAGCGCCTCGGCGACGCCGATCTCGTCGCTATCGACGACGAGCAAGATGCGATCGGCGAGCGGCGTCGCGACGCGGTACGCCTCGCGGTCGCCGAGCGGCGGGAACGCGACGAGGACGATCTCGCTCTCGGCGGCGATCTTCGCGAGCGCGTCGCGCACGACCGGGCCCTCGATCGCCTCGGCGAGATCCTTCGTCGGCGCCTCTTCCGCGAGCTTCGCGAGGCTCACCTCGGCGACCTTGTGGCCGCGCTTTTGGAGGCGGTCGGCGACGATCGACGAGAGCTCGGCGGCCGCGTCGCGCGCGCGCACGTGCACGACGCCGACGACGGTCGGCCTCTGCTCCTCGATCGCCATCGCGATCTCGCGGCCGAGCTCGCGCGCCTCGCTCGACGAAGCCGAGAGGCGCGGCCACGCGCTCGTCCATCGCACGGGCAGGTTCGCGAAGAACGCGAGCTCGCGGCCCGTGCGCGCGCGGAGCGACGCGAGCTCGCGGAAGATCACGACGAGCACGGCGGCGATCGTCGCGAGGAGCGGCGCGGCGATCGCGAGGATGCGGCCGAGGCCCTTCTCGGATCGATCCGGGGTCGTCGCCGGCGACACGATGTGGAAGCCCGAGCTCGCGCTGCGCACGTCGTCCTCGGCGGCCGCGATCTGGCGCAGGAGCGCGGCAGTGTGCTGCTCGGCGGCCTCGACGTCGGCGAGCCGGCGCGCGGCCTCGCCTTGCGCGACGGTGAGCTTCGCGGTGCGCGCGTCGGCCTCGGCGCGGACGCGATCGAGCGCGTGCGACTTCTCCTCGATGGCGCGGCGGAGCGCGCCCGACTCCTCGGCCTGCACCGTGATCGCGTCGCGCACCGAGTTCCTTCCCATCGTGCGCTGCGTGACGAACGCGGGGTCGGCGCTC
>DASYCF010000266.1:0-4361 GCA_036500365.1 Byssovorax sp. | reverse complement strand
GACCACACGGGCCATCTCCTCGATGATCTCGCCGACGTCGCGGCCGCTCGAGTCGACGAGGATCGCGTCGTCGGCGCAGCGGAGGGGCGCGACCTTGCGCTCGGTGTCGGCGCGGTCGCGCTCGATCACCTCGGCGAGGGTCTGGTCGAGCGTGACGATCTGGCCGCGCTGCGTGAGCTCCTCGAAGCGGCGGCGCGCGCGCTCCACGGGCGACGCGGTGAGGAAGAACTTCACCTCGGCGTCCGGGAACACGACCGTGCCGATGTCGCGGCCTTCGAGCAC
Organism: Byssovorax sp.; assembly: GCA_036500365.1. GTDB lineage: Bacteria > Myxococcota_A > Polyangia > Polyangiales > Polyangiaceae > DASYCF01. The sequence goes on along the minus strand of DASYCF010000266.1, from coordinate 4,079 downwards.
GACGCCTCCCTCTTCACCCGCGCTCCGCTGCATCGCGAGGAGGGCGGCGCGCACGCGCGGGTACGCCGACACGCGGCTCGCGCCGAGGCTCATCTCCGGCGCGCGGATCGCGAGCGACACGTCCTCGCCGCGGAACGACACGAGCATGCCGTCGCCGACGCGCGCGCACCGGATCGCGCCTTCGCCGACGAGGCGCTCCGCGAGCTCCGACACGGCGGCCTCGTCCTCCCACGGGGCGCTGGCCCTGCGCGCCGCGAGGGCCACGGTGCGATACAGCGCGCCGGTGTCGAGCAGCAGGTAGCCGAGTCGATCGGCGAGCCCGCGCGCGACCGTGCTCTTGCCCGCGCCGGCGGGGCCATCGATCGCGACGCGCGGCAAGGACGGCTGGCTCACGACGCCGCCCCCTCGACGTCGACGCGGGCGCCGAGCGCGCGCAGCGTGCCGACGAAGCGCGGGAAGCTCGTCGCGATGCACGCCGCGTCGCGCACGCGACAGGGGCCGTCGGCCGAGAGGGCGAGCACGGCCGCGCTCATCGCCACGCGGTGATCGCCGTCGCTCGCGACGTCGGTCGCGCGGAGCTTGCCCTCGGGCCTGCCGTCGATGATCAGGCCGTCGGGTCGCTCTTCGCACGGCACGCCGAACGCCGCGAGCACGCGCGCCATCGCGGCGAGGCGGTCGCTCTCTTTCACGCGGAGCTCCGCCGCGTCGCTCAGGATCGTGCGGCCGCGCGCGCGCGCCGCGATCGCCGCGAGCACGGGCACCTCGTCGATCGCCCGCGCGAGCGACTCGCCGCCGGCGCGCGCGCCCGTGACCTCGGCGTGGGCGACGCGGAGCGCGCCGAACGGCTCGCCGAGCGCGTCACCCGCGTTCTCGGCCTCGCACGCGGCGCCCATGTCGCGCAGGATCTCGAGCAGGCCCGTGCGCGTCGGGTTGAGGCCGACGTCGCGCACGTCGACGCGCGAGCCGGGCACCGCGAGCGCCGCCGCGACCACGAACGCGGCCGCCGACAGATCGCCTGGGACGCGCACCTCGAACGCGGGGAGCTGGCGCTTCCAGCCGCTCGGATCGAGCTCGACCATCGGCCCCATCGATCGCAGCGGCACGCCGAGCGCGCGGAGCATGCGCTCGGTGTGATCGCGCGACACGAGCGGCTCGCGCACGTACGTCGGACCGGCGGCGTAGAGCCCGGAGAGGAGCAGCGCGCTCTTTACCTGCGCGCTCGCGACCTTCGACGTGTGCTCGAGCGTGTCGAGGTCGTGCCCCGCGGGCAGAGGTCCGACGTCGAGCGGCGCCGTGACCTCGCCCGGGCGCCTCGGGTCGAGCTTGCCCTCGATGCGCGCGCCGCGGAGCCGCAGGGGCCCGACGACGCGTTGCATGGGCCTCTGCGAGAGCGACGCGTCGCCGATCATGCGCGCCGAGAACCGCTGCGCCGCGAGCACGCCCGCGAGCAGGCGCATCGTCGTGCCCGAGTTGCCGCAGTCGAGATCCGACGACGGCGCCGTGAGGCCGAAGAGGCCGACGCCGCGCAGCGTGATCGACGCGCCGCCCTCCGCGACCTCGGCGTTGACGCCCATCGCGCGGAGGGCCGCGAGCGTCGACAGGTTGTCCTCGCCGAGCGGCCCGCCGGCGCCCGTGATCGTCGACGCGCCGCTCGAGAGCGCGCCGAGGAGGATCGCGCGGTGCGTGATGCTCTTGTCCGACGGGACGGGCACGCTGCCGACGAGCGGTCGCTCCGCGGGGTGCACGATCAGATCGGTCACGACGGGCGGTTCTTACCGCGCTTCGACCGAAAAAGCTGCCCTGAACGGGCGCCTCAACGGACCCGCGGCGTGCCCTGCGGCGCGACGTCGAGCGCGGCGACGAGCTGCTTCAGACGCTGCATCTCGGCGGCCGACGGCGCGTCGATGACCAGCGCGTTCGTCGCGCCGTCGACGACGACGCGGCCCGAGCGCGCGAACGGTCGCACCGCGCTCTCGACGACGTGCGCGTCCGCCTGCGTGAGGAACACGACCTCGGGCGCGCGCGCGTCGGCGGTCGCGTCGACGCAGCCGGGCGAGACCGTCGCGCGGACGGCGGCGACGCCCGCGTCGTTGCCGAAGACGATGATCTCGTCCTTCGCCGGGTTCGCCAGCACCGTGACGACGCGCGCGCCGTCGCCGCGCTCGGCGTCGGCCGGATAGAGCGCGCGCAGCATCGTCGCGACCTCCTTCACCTGGCCGTGCGTGAGCGTGATGCGCTCGGCGTGGACGCCGGCGACGTCCGGCGCGCGCGGCGTGACCGCGGGCGGCGCGCAGCCGACGGTGAACAGCGCGCCCGAGAAGAGCGCGAGCGGGACGAGCGTGCGAGCGGCGGAGACAGCGGTGTGTGCGTGCATGACCGCGCCCTCAACAAAGGTCGTGCCCGCGCTCGCGCGCTGGAAATCCTCGTCTGCGCGCGGCGTCGCGGGCCCGCCTGCGCCGCGTTGTCCGCGCGCCCTCGCCCGCGCGCCAACCTGTCGGCGCGCGCATCAAACCCGATTGTCTCCACTCCAAAAGAGCGCCGAAAGTTTGGCCCGATCAAGCGCGGTGTGTACTTACATAAGTACGCAGAATAATTGCGATTGATGCGCAGATCGGCTTGCGAAATAGGCCACCTCGATTCATAGATGGAGTGAACCGAGCTTGAGATTCACCGAATGCCGGAGGTGACGGCCGTGAAGCGGCCACGATCCCGGCAGCAGGAGGTCCCCATGAGCCACGTCATCCTCGACCACGAAGCCCCGAATCAAGAGCACGCCGCGGCGCTCGTCCTGCGCGCCCTCTCGACCGCGCAGGCCGAGGGGCGCCGCGCCGACCTCGACGAGCTGTCGACCGAGCTCGGCGTGCGCCGCGCGGAGCTCCGCGCCCTTTTGTCGACGCTCCACCGGCAGGGCCTCGTCGACGTGATGCGCATGCGGCCCACGCTCGAGGGGTTCGCCATCGGGCGCGCGCTCGAGGGCCTGCCCGTCGCGCCGCTCCGCCGCCGCGCGATCCCCGCGGCGCCCGCGAGCCGCGCCGCGTAGCGCGACTCCTTACGACGCGCGGTAGGCGTCGAGGAGATCGGCGCAGCGGCGGCGCATGCGCGCGAGCGAGCTCTGGTAGAGCGGCATCGCGCGCAGCTCGTCGTCCCAGAGCGGACACCGCTCGAGCCACAGCAGGTCGATGAGCGCGTTGTCGACGGCGTTCGCCAGCGCGGCGACCGCCGCCTCGCGATCGCCGAGGAACATCTGCGTCTCGGCCGTGATCTGCATGAAGAAGGTGTTCCGACGCAGCGTGGCCGCGTTCGACGCGCCGGGCAGCGTCTGCGGTCGGCCGTGGTTCTGCGGCACGAGCGTGAGGAAGTCCGGCACCTTCCTGCGCACGACGAGCTCGAGCAGCGCGACCGACACGAGCGCCTGCAGGCCCATGTCCTCGATCTGCAGGAGCGTCGCGCGGGCGGCCTCGATGTCGCGCTTCCAGAGGGCGAGGCGCGCGCGAAGCGTGTGCGAGCTCGCGACGCCGTCGGTCACGGCGGAGAGGAGCGCCATCGCCTCGACGCGGTGCCAGTCGCCGGTGATCGCGAAGACGCGCGCGAGCGCCGTCGCGGCGAGCGGCACGTGCGAGTCGAGCTCGAGCGCGGTCTCGAGCCTGCGCACACCTTCGTCGAGATCGCCGAGCTCGATCAAGATCCGCCCGAGCGACGCGTGCGCTTCGGCGAGGCCGGGCGAGCGCGCGATGGCCATCTTGAGCTCGCGCAGCGCGGCCGCCGTGTCGCCGAGCTGGAAGACGACGTTGCCGCGCGCGAGCCGCGCCTCGCCGAGGTTCGGCGCGAGCGCGACGGCCCGCTCGCTCAGCGCGACCGCCTCGGCCAGGCCCTCGCCGCTGAAGAACGCGAGCCTCGCGCGCGCGAGGGCTGCCGACGAGAGGATGACCGGATCGCTGGGCGCGAGCGCGAGCGCCTTGTCGAAGAGCTCGATCGAGGCGCGCACGGGATCCGGCCAGAACTTGCGATACTCGTGCCGGCCGCGGAGGAAGAAATCGATCGCGGCGGGGTCGCTCGGCGCGGCCCGCGGGTTCGCGTTC
>DASYCF010000265.1:0-8847 GCA_036500365.1 Byssovorax sp. | reverse complement strand
GCTCGACGCGGCGCTCGCGCGCGCGGGCACCGCGAAGGGGGCCGCCGTGGCCGACATGGGCGCGGGCGCGGCGCACCTCGCGATCGAGCTCGCGCGCCGCGGCTTCGACGTGCAGGCGGTCGAGCCGAACGCGAACATGCGCGCGCACGGCGTCGCCCGCACGAAGGACATGCGCGTGAAATGGCACGACGCCGTCATGGAAGACGCGCCGATCGCCGCGCGGAGCGTCGCGCTCGTCACGTACGGCTCGTCGTTCGGCGTCGCCGATCGCGACGCGACCTTGAAGGAGGCCGCGCGCGTCCTCGGCGACGGCGGCCACGTGCTCTGCGTCTTCAACCACCGCGATCTCGACGATCCGCTGCAGGCCGAAATCGAGGCGTACATCCGATCGGAGCAGCCGGCGTTCGACCACGGACCGCGACGCAAGGATCAGGGTCCCGCGATCGACGCGACGGGCCTCTTCGGCGCGGTCGAGCGCTTCGAGGCGCGCATCGTCCACCGCGTCGAGCCGGCGAAGTGGGTCGAGGCGTGGGCCTCGCACGCGACGCTCGCGCGGCAGACGGGCGCGCGCTTCCCCGAGATCGTCGCGGGGATCGGCCGCATCGTCGCGAAGCGCGGCGCCGCGCCGTTCGACGTGCCGTACTTCACGCGCGCGTGGCTCGCGCCGCTCGTGCGGAGGTGACGGTGCCGGACGATCTCGACGTCCCGCGCGACGTGGAGGCAGGCGCCGAGGCGCCCGACACCGGCCTCGGCGAGGGCGCGGTCCAGGGCGCGTCGCGGCCGAACGGCGGCTTGAACGACGCGCCGAACCAGACGTGCGTCGTGCTCACGCGCCCGTCGTGCGCGCAGCTGTTCTTCCTGTACGGGAGCCGCCAGGGCGGCGTGCCGACGCAGTTCCTCCAGCGCTCGCGCCTCGCCGGCCGGAACCTCGTGCTGCTCCGCGACCCGTGGGACGCGAACTTCGAGCGCGGCCTCGGCCCGAGCGTGCCCGATCGCGACGCCATCCTCGAGTTTCAGCGCGCGCACGTGGCGAAGCTCGCGCACGTGCGCGAGGTGCACACGTTCGGCTTCTCGTCCGGCGGCTACGCGGCGCTCCTCTTCGGGCACCTGATGGGCGCGAAGACCTCGTGGGCGTTCTCGCCGCGCTCCGGCCAGAGCACGTCCGACGGCGCGCCGTTCGCGCTCTCGCTCCTGCGCTCCGCGCTCACGCAGGGCACCGGCGCGACCGAGCACCGCATCTACTACGCGGCGGGCAACGTGCAGGATCACCGGCTCGCGAAGCGCCTCGAGGGCCTGCCGGGCGTCGCGCTCTTTCCGCGCGCCGAGCTCGGCGACACGCACGAGTCGATGCGCGAGCTCGCGCTCTCCGGTGAGCTCGCGAGGCTCCTCCCGCCGTTCACACCATCGCGCTCCACCCCGTGAACACGGACGCGATGATCGCGTTCCATGACGCGAGCGACCGCATCCGCCTCGTGATCGTCGCCCCGCATACGCCGGACCTCAACATCGTCAGCGATACGGTCATCGACACCAGCGTGCCCTACGACAAGAACACGAACTGTCCGGGATCCCTCGACTGCCCTGCCACCGAGGAGGGCCATGTTTGCAGGTGTGGCGTCCTCTCCACTTCGGAGTGCCGAGCGTCCGGACAGCCGCAGTGCTCGCGCCTCGGCGGCAAGAAGGTCCACTTGATCGGCCGCACCTACTCCGCTACGGGGCAGGCGCTGGCGATCCTGGCCTATGACTCAAGCTTCTCGGAGGGTACCAACATGCGATTCAAGTCGCACCTGCAGGTGTGGGATGTCTCGGACCCCACGTCACCCTCCTTCATCGCCCACTGGGTGACCACGCCATCCGGCGGCGCGCAGACGTGGAACTCGGTGGTGAGCGGCGGTGGTGGGACGGACTACCTTGGTTGGTTCTCCGACGCGGACGGCTACCTGCTCGGCACGTGGACGTCGGGGACCATTCGATCCGGCTTCCCGATCGTGGTGAGCGACCGATCGGGAGGGATGAGCGACTACATCGGCGGCGCGCGCAACGGACTCGCGAACGGCCACCCCTTCGCGACCTTCTCGCACCCTGTCATCACCGACGCGGGGAGCTGCATCACGTGCCAAGACGCCGCATGTCGCTCCAGATCGAGGGCGCCGACGAGGTGACGCCGTGAGGCGCGTGCGTATCGCTCTCGTTGGGATGCTCGCGGCGGGTGCTTGCGCGCCTGCCGTGGACTCCGATACGGCGGGCTCGGCGACGGGCAGCGGCGCCGGATCGTCGTCGCTGGCTGCCGGCGGGGCACGGACCGGCGGAGCGGGGGCGCGGAGACCATGACCGGAAGCGCCAGCGGAGGTGGTGGCGGCGCCGTGTGCGATCCCGCCGCGGAGCATTCGAGCGACCCGCACAACTGCGGCGCGTGCGGCCACGACTGCCTCGGCGCCGCGTGCTCCGCAGGGGTCTGCCAGCCGGTCGCCATCTGGACCGGCAACGCGGCCCCGCCGCTCTTCGTGGATGATACCTACGTGTACTGGATGCGAATCCAAGGCATGGGCGAGCATGACTGCTCGGCGTTCACCGTGGTCCGCGCCCCGAAGCACTCCGGCGCTCTCTCGACCGCGCCAGAGCAGGTGCTCGACGAAGGCGCGGCGGACGTCGCCGTGCGCGACGGTTACGTGAATTACGGCACCAGGAGGTGCGGCCTCGCGGACGGCTCTTTCAAGCGTTTTCCTTCCGACTTCGTCGGAATCCCTCCGATCACGACGCTCGGGAGTTGGCAGTACGGCGGCGCCGGCCTTGCCGCAGGCGCGGGCGAACTCTACGTGGTCGTGCTGAAGGCACTCGGCGACCCGCCCCCGGTGGACATTGTCGCGCTCCCCCTCGCGGGAGGTGTGCCCACGACACTCGCAAGCCCGACGGACGGCTCTCGTATCGTTACGGACGATACAAACCTGTATTGGGGGTCTCTCAACCGCGACACCATCACGGCGATGCCTCTCGCGGGGGGCGCCCCGTTCGTCATGGTATCGAACCAGGACCTTGGTGTGGGTGCCGTGACGCTCGGACTCGTCGACGCAGGGAGCCTCTACTATGCCGACTCGAGCGGCTTCACCGGCAAGTTGCACAGGTTGAACGTCGGTGACAGCGGCAATGGTGAGGTGCTCTACGCGCCGCCCGGGGGCTTTGTTCAAATCATTCCGTCCGTCGGCGGTCTCGACATCGCGACTTCGGGAGCAGATGTCTGCTTCCAGGTCACCGCGAGCACCGAGTCCATCGTCTGCGTCCCCAAGGCCGGCGGCGCCGCGCGAGAGATCGTGCCTGGCGTACAGGGAATGGAGATCGAGACGCTCGCCGCCGACGATGCCGCAATCTATTGGATCGAATCGCCCGGCACCACCCGCGGCACGGTCTATCGCGTCGCCAAATAGCAATCTCCACCTGCGCAGCGCTTCCCTTCGCGGGCAGGCGTTCAGCGCACCGCCGCGGAGAGCTCCTCGAGCGCGGCGGCGAGATCCGCCTCGTCGTCGTCCGCGACGGCCTCGAGCGCGACGCGGAGCTTCGGCGCGGCGGTCGCGCGCGCGACGACGCGCAGGCGCGCCTTGCCCTCGTCGTCGACGTGCGGCGCGAGCGCGACGGCGGCGGCTGCGCGGCGCTCCGCCGAACATGCTACGTCGTCGACGACGGCCCACAGCTGATCGACGGCGGCGGGCGCGTTGGTGCGGAAGCTCGTGACGTCGCTCGTGAGCGCGCGGAGCTTCGCGATCCAGGCGTCGACGTCGCGGCCCTGCCGATCGAGCGGCGCGGCGTTCCACCGCGAGGCGGCGCCCGCGGCGCCGGCGACCGCCTCGTTGACGCGCTCGGCGATGATCTCGGCGCGCATGCGCATGAGCTCGTGGAGGCGCGACCGGCCGCCGAAGCCGCTCGCGCTCCGGCCGCCCTGCGTCACGAGGTCGACCTGCTCGCCCGACCTTCGGTGGATGCGCACGACCATCGGCATGCGGCCGAGCAGACCGGGCTCGTCGTCGACGACCTCCGCGCGCTCGACGTCGCCGATGGGGATGAAGTGCTTCTCCCAGAGCCAGCGCACGTAGATGCCGTCCGCGCCGATCTTCACGGCGCCGCTCTTCACGACTTGCAAGATCAGCGCGGCGTACGCGAGGGCGCCCGCGAAGATCACGGGGAACGCGGCGCCGGGGTGGCCGTGCGCGAGGATCGCCGCGCCGACGGCGGTGCCGATCAGCACGAGCGGCACGCCCGCCCACACGGTGTAGACGCGGCGGCGGAGCTGCGCGCGCGACGGCGCGACGATCGGGAACTCGGACGCGGATTGCGTCGCGTCGAAGCCGAGCGCGTGGACGAGGGCGCGCGCGTCGTCGGCCGTCTTCACGTGCAGCTCGACGGGGCCGTGCGCGCCGCGGCGATCGATGCGCACGTATGCGCCGTCGCCCCTGCCGGGCCACACGTAGGCGGCCTGGATGTCGCGCCTCTCGACGACGCGGCGGTCGCCGACGAGGACGCTGCTCGCCGTCGCGCGGAGCTCGCCCGCGACGCTCGACGCCTTGCGCGCGACGCGTCCGAACCAGTACGCGCCCGCGCCGCCGCCGAGGATCCCGTAGATCATGACGCGCAGGAACGCCCCGCCGTCCTTGCCGTGGATCGGGCCCATCGTCGCGATGACGAACGCGATGGCGCCGAGGCACAGCGCGGAGAAGGCGAGCGACAGCGCGACGCCCACGCGGTTGCCCTTCATGACCGTCACGCCGTCGAGCGTGCACTCTCCGGTGGACATGGCGTGCATGCTACCCAATCGCGCGCGGCGGATGGATCGTCGCGCGCGGGGGCGAGGCGCCGTACCATCGGCGGTCATGGCGGCCTCCCTCCGGACCTTCGTGGCGATCGGGCTCGCGAGCATCGCGCTCGCGTACGGGTGCGGATCGAGCGACGCGACGAGCGCGTCGGGCGCGAGCGACGGCGCAGGCGGCGTGCTGACCGGCGCGGGCGGCGCGAGCACGCGGTCGACGACGCGCGCGTCGACCGGCGAGCCCGACGCGTCGACCGGCGACACGTCGACGTCGTCCGCCGACGGGGGCTTCGCGACGACGGGCACGTCGACGGGGACGTCGACGGGCGGCTTCTCCGGGAGCGGCGGCTCCTCGAGCGGCGCAGGCGCCGGCGGCGCCGCGTGCGTCGACTCCGATCCCGAGCCGAACGACGACGAAGACGGCGCCTACGTGCTCGACGGCAACCAGCCGATGGACTGCTCCGACACCGACGTCGGCATGATGATGGGCACGCTGCACGACGGCCTCGACGAGGACTGGTACACGTACGAGGGCGAAGATCAGTTCACGTGCGAGGCGAACCCGACGGCGAGCCTGCAGACCGTCGACGGCTCGACGCTCGGGCTCTGCCTCTACTTGCAGTGCCTGAGCGGCGATCCGGAGGTCACGTGCAACACCGGGACGACCGCCGACACGAGCCACGACGCGCGCCCAGGCTGCTGCGCGACCGGCACGACCGAGATCGCGCCCGATCTCAACTGCACGAGCACGACCGACGAGACCGCGCTCGTGTTCATGCGCGTGTACGACCCGTCGGGCGCGGCGGTGTGCGCCGAGTACACGCTGAGCTGGCACTACTGACGGAGCGGCGCGACGTTGGAGATCGCAGCTCCGTCGACGCGACGCGCGTCAGCCGCCGAGGAGCTTGGTCGCCGGATCGTCCTGCTCGACCTTCGACGCGAGGCTCGTGACGAGGGCGGTGAAGAGCGTCGGGTGCGGCACCTTGTCGAGCCGCACCGTGCGCCACGGCCAGAGCTTGCTCGCCCGGCACAGGGCGACGCGGCCCGGCTGCATGCGCACGAGCGCGAGCTCGGACCAGCGCGCGCGCGCGCCCGCCACCGAGATGCCGTCGCGATCGATCGTCACGTCGCCGAAATGGAGCGGCTCGCCCGCCGCGATCGCGGCCCGCGCGTCGGGCGCGAGGGGATCGGTGCATCGCCGCAGGATGACGCGCAGCACGTCGATGCCGTCCTCGACCGTGATCGGCACGCGGTGAACGCCTCCCGCGCGCTCGACGAGCCGCACCGCCGAGACGAGGGCGATCTCCCCGCCGAGCGCCGAGTGCATGGCGAGCTCGAAGTACACGGCGTCGACGTCCTCGAACGCGACGGCGTCGCGCGCCCGCCCGCGCTCCACCACGATGCCGTCCTCGTGCACGCGCACCCGCAGGCCCACCATCCGGACGAGCGGCGCCGCGAGCAGGGCGAAGATCGCCACGACGATCGCCGTCAGGATCGCGACGGCCCCGGCGCTCGGCGCTCCGCCGTCCGCCTCGGCGAGGCCGAGGGACGCGGCGAACGCGGCGAGGACGAGGCAGGTGACCGACGCGACGACGAGGCGCTGCACGAGGAGCCGTCGCGACGTCGTGTGCGTGCGCTTCGGCGCGCCGAGGTCGGCGGGCGACGGCGGCACGGGCGGCGCGCGCTCGGCGCCGCGTCGATACGGGTGCAGCTCCACGGCGCCTCCATGACACGTCGAGCGCGCCGCGTCCGCGAGGAATCAGGTGGCGCACGCGCGCGATCGAGCTAACGGATCCGCATGCCCTCGGCCTCCGCCGGCGACGAACGGGCGCGCGCGTCGACCGGCGCGCCGTTCGGGCCGACGGCGCGGCTCCTCACGCGCACCGCGGGCGTCGCCGGGGCGCTGCGTGCGCTCCCGTCGCTCGCCGGGCTCGCCGTCGCGTCGTCGATCGTCTTCGGCGGCAACGGCATGCGCACCGCCGACGTCGTGCACGCGCTCCACGACTCGCGCGGCGCGGCCATCGCCGTGTGGGGCGCGTGGCTCGTGCTGACGGCGCCCGCCGCGCGCGCGCTGCTCGAGGCGCGTGAGGCGTTCTTCCTCCGCGCGCTGCCCGTCCCGCCGTGGCACGGCGCGCTCGTCCACGCCCTGCACCTGCTCGCGCTCGAGCTCCCTTGGATGACGCTGTTCCTGCTCGGCGGCGGGCCCGTCGCGGCGGCGTCGGCCGGCCTCCTCGCCGCGGGCGCGTCGGCCCTCGCCGTCGCGAGGCCGCGTTCGAAGCGCGAGATCGCGGCCGCCGCGGCCGTCGCCGTCGCGCTCCTCGCGCCGCTGCCGTACGCAGCGGGCGTCGCGATCGGCGCATGCGCGACAGCGATCGGCGTGTCGTTCGCGTGGGCGCGGGCGCCCGGGCGCGGGGCGAGGCGTGGGCCGTCGCGCGTGTCGGGCGGACCGCTCCGCGCGCTCGCGTCGGCCCACGCGGCCGTCCTCGCCCGGCGCGACGGCGTGACGCTCGCGCGCGGCGTGCTCGCGGCGGTCGTCGGCGGGGCGGTCTTCGCGCTGCTCGTCCGCAACAACGGCGCAGACGCGCGCGGCCACGAGGTCGAGCTCGCCGCGTTCGCGTTCGCGCTGCCGCTGTCGGTCGCCGCGTCCGGCGTCGCGTCGCGCGCCGTCGAGACCGAGATCACGCTCGAGTGGCTGCTCCTCGCGACGGGCGCGTCGGCGCGCCTCCGCGCGGTCGCCGTGGCGGCTGCGCCGGTCGCGTGGGCGCTCGCGCTCGGCGCCGCGACGGGCCTCGCGGGCGCCCTCTCCGCGGGCCTCGGCGCGCGCACGGCGCTCGTCGTGGCGGCGTCGACGGCGGCGCTCGGCGCGTCCCTCGGCGGCGCGGCGGCGTACTTCGCGCGGGCGGGCGAGACGGCGAGCGCGGTCGACGGCACGCGCGTCGTCGTCGGGATGATCCTCTCGAGTGTGGCCGTGTTCGCCTCTGTCGGCGCGCTCGGTCCGCGCGCGCTCGCGCCGCTCGTCGCAGCGTCTGGCGTGCTCGTCGCCGCCTCGGTGCCGCTGCTCGCGCGTCGTGATCGCGTCGTCTCGTGCGTCGCGCCGTCGGCTCGCGCGCTCTCGGCGAGCGCTCGCGGAGGGGGCGCGTGACCGCGGCGTTCGTGCGGGCGCGCGGCGTCGGCAAGCTCCTCGGCGGCCGGTGGGCGGTGCGCGACGTCGACCTCACGTGGGCGCAGCCGGGGACGCTCGTCGTCCGCGGCGAGAACGGCGCCGGCAAGTCGACGCTCCTCCGCGTCGTGGCCGGCATCCTCGCGGCCGACGCGGGCGACGTCGAGATCGCGGGCCGCTCGCTCGCGAAGGAGCGGCTCCTCGCGCTGCACGGGCTCGGCTACGCGCCCGACGTCGGCGAGCTCCCGGCGCACCTCCGCGTGTCGGAGCTGGTCGCGCTCGTCGCGTCGCTCAAGCGGTGCGCGCCGCCGCCCGCCGAGCTCGTCGAGCGCCTCGGCGTCGACGCCCTCCTCGGTCAGCGCCTCGGCACGCTGTCGCTCGGCCAGCGCCGCCGCGCGTGCGTCCTCGTCGCGCTCGTCGGCGACCCGCCGCTCATCGTGCTCGACGAGCCGACGAACGGCCTCGACCCCGCCGCGGTGGAGCTCCTCGTCGCGCTCCTCCACGAGCGGCGCGCGCGCGGCCGAGCGGCGCTCGTCGCGTCGCACGACGAGGGCTTCGTCGCCGCCGCCGCCGACGCGGTCGCCACGATGGAGGGCGGCCGCGTGCGCGCCGAGCGCGGCGGCGTGGTAGCGTCGACGATCACGTGATTTCAGCCTTTTTCGCGCGCCGCCGTGGCTCGTCCGCGCGCCCTCGCGCGGCGACCGTCGTCCTCCTGGCGCTGGCCGTCAGCGCGTGCGGCGACGATCCGAGCGTCGCCGCGTCGACCTCGAGCGAAGGCGCCGCCGGCGCGACGTCGAGCAGCGCGAGCGTGAGCAGCGCGAGCGTCGGCGGCAGCGCGAGCGTCGGCGGGAGCGGCGTCGGCGGGAGCGGAGGCATCGGCGCGAGCGTCGGC
>DASYCF010000264.1:0-4778 GCA_036500365.1 Byssovorax sp. | reverse complement strand
ATGAGATCCTTCAGCATCTGCCGGTTGGCGCGCGCCTCGGGCAGGAGGTTGAAGAGGTCGTCGGGCTCGGCGTCGGCGTCGGTCGGGCGCTCGATCGGGACGTGCGCCTCGCGCATCGCCGCCTCGTTGCGCTTCCACAGGCGGAACGCGAGCACGCCGAGGAGCCGCTCGCCGCCGAGCCACGGCACGGTCACCGGCTCGAGGTGCTCCATCATGCGGTCGAGGCCGTTGCCCCGCTCCTCGGCCTTCGCCGCGCGGAGCAGGCCGAAGAGGAACGACGTCTCGCTCGCGCCCGAGTCGATCGTCGCGAAGACGACCGCCTCGCCGCGCGGCTGGATGTTGAACGTCCGGAAGGCCTGCGCGCTGAACGTGATCGTCGCGGGGCCGGCGTCGATCACCTCGAGCCGCTCGACGTCGTGGTACTCGACGAGGCCCGCGGGCAAGCTGCGGAAGAAGCCGCGACGGAACGCGATGAGCACGCTCTGGCGCCGCTCGGTCGACCAGCCCGTGGGCATCGTGATCGCGTAGCGGAGGTGCAGGCCGCGCAGGCGATGGTTGACGTGGACGCCGATGTAATAGGCGAAGAGCTCGATCGGATCGAACGGGTCGTGCGCGCCGATGCCCTCCTCGTCGATGACGGGCGCGGCGGGCTTCTTGAGGAGCTCCTGCGTCTCGGGGTCCTCCTGGCCGCGGAAGCGGAAGTGCTCGTGCTTCTCGATGCGCTCACGCACGAGCGGCAGCTCCTGCATCGACGCGGCGCGCCGGTCGAGCAGGTCGTCGCCGGGGCGCCGCCGCATCTCGCGCGCGGCGTAGCCGACCTGCAGATCGTCCCAGCGCGTGAGGGGCAGGAGCACGCGGTCGCGCCAAGCCTTGAGCGTGCGCGAGAGGTTCAAGAAGCCGAGCTCGCTCGGCGTCTCGTTGTCGGCCGGGACGGCGACGGGCGCGAGCGCGCCGATGCGGACGAACTCGGGGTTGCCCTTCTCGCCGCGGAGGGCGACGGTCGAGCTCTGCGTGCCGAAGTCGACGGCGACCCACTCCTTCAACACGTCGAGCTTCGGGTCGCGCTTCTTGATCTCGCCCGGCACCGGATCGCGGTCGGTGCGACCCGCGCGCACGTGCAGACCCACGACCTTGCCCTGACGCAGGATGGCGATGCGCGTCACGCCGACGAAGCGCGAGCCCGTCCAGAACCCGCGCGCCGGGTCGGAGAGCAGCGCGCCGCTGATCGGCTCGAGGTTCGCGACCGTCTGCGCGAAGTGGTCCGCGAGGAGATCGCTCCCGGACGCCGCGTCGTAGCGCTCCACCTTGATCGGCGGGCTGTAGTAGTCCTGCGCCGCGTTGCCGTAGATGCGCGGCGTCGTCTGGATGAGCTTGAGGTACGGGACGGGGCACGTCTGCTCCTCCAGGCGGAACTCCTGGAAGAGCTTCGGCGGGGTGATGCTGTTCTCCATCTCCGGCGCGATGCGCGGCACGCCAGGCGATAGCTCGGTCCCGAAGTAGAGGAATTTCGTGGGCGTACTGCCGACGAAGGCGCAGACCTTCACCTCGTTGAAGCTCGACTGGTTCACCATCAGCGGCGGCAGCGCGATGCTGTAGTCGAGCACCAGCGTGGTCAGCCAGTGCTGGTCGAAGAGCACCGACTCCCACCGCATGACGAGCGTGGGGAACCCGCGACCGTCGAGCGACACGACCTTCTCCGCTTCCCGAACGAGGGCCGCGTCGATCGACAGCTCGTAGAGCGCCATACCGGGGCCGACGTTACCACGAAGGAGGGCCCGCAGCGCTAGGCCCACGGCGCGTCGAAGGGCCGACGCCGGAGCTCGTCGGTGCCTGGTCCTGCGCGCCGGAGGCGTGCTACGGTCAGCGAGGAGCGGCGGTCGTCGCGCGGGCCCGCGCCCCCGGACTCGACCTCGCCGCGGCGGGTACGCGAACCCATGAACGCCGAGCTCGGACAGGTCATCGACGGGAAGTACCGGCTGGTCCGCCTGCTCGGCTCCGGCGGCATGGGCGCCGTCTACGAGGGCGAGAACACCCGCATCCGCCGCCGCGTCGCGATCAAGATGCTGCACTCGTCGGTGTCGACGCAGCAGGAGAGCGTGACCCGGTTCGAGCGCGAGGCCCAGGCCGCCGGCCGCATCGGCTCCGAGCACATCTGCGAGGTGCTCGACCTCGGCGTCCTGCCCGACGCGACTCGTTACATGGTGATGGAGTACCTCGAGGGCGAGACGCTCTCGAGCCGCATCAAGCGCGCCGGCCGCCTCCTGCCGCTTCAGGCGATCCCGCTCCTCACGCAGGTGCTCGAGGGGCTCGAGGCCGCGCACGCGGCGGGCATCATCCACCGCGATCTCAAGCCCGACAACGTGTGGATCGTGCCGACGCGCGGCGGAACGAAGGACTTCGTGAAGGTCCTCGACTTCGGCGTGTCGAAGTTCTCGCAGATCGGCGGCGAGGAGATGAACCAGACGCGCGCGGGCGCCGTCGTGGGCACGCCGTACTACATGTCGCCCGAGCAGGCGCGCGGCATGGGCGCGATCGACGCGCGCACGGACATCTACGCGATCGGCGTCGTCCTCTACCAGGCGGTCACGGGGCAGGTCCCCTACCAGGCCGAGACGTTCAACGAGCTCCTCTTCAAGATCGTGCTCGAGGTCGCTCCGCCGCCGCAGATCTACGTGCCCGACATCGATCCGGACTTCGTCTCGATCATCCAGCGGGCGATGTCGCGCGAGCCGCAGCAGCGCTACCAGTCGTGCAACGAGTTCCGCGACGCGCTGCTCAGCTATCAGGCGCGGAATCAGCGCGGCCCGCAGGGCTACCCGCCGGTGCCGGTGCCGCAGCCGCCGCCGTCGCGCGGGCCGAACACGTGGCAGCCGCAGACGGCGCAGTCGCCGCAGGGCGCGCTCGCGCAGAGCCACCCCTCGTTCCCCGCGGCGACGACGTCGAACCCGGCGCTGCCCGCCCCCATGATGCCGCCGACGATGCACTCCGCGCAGCCGATGCTCGCGGCGTCGCAGGGCGGGCTCGGCATCAGCGGGGTCGGGCAACCCGGCGCGCCGACGGCGACGGCGAACGCCTGGGGCAACGCGTCGACGCCCGGGGCCCAGCCTGTCCCGCCCAAGTCGAAGGCGGGGATCGCGATCGCGGTCGTGCTCGGCGTCGTCGTGCTCGGCGGCGCCGCCGTCGCCGCGGTCGCGTTCAAGATGGGCGACGGCTTGACGGCCGCAGCCCACGGCGGATCGACGACCGCGGCCCCCTCGCCCGTCCCGTCCGCCGCGCCCGCCGCGCCGACGGTCAGCGCGCCGGCTGAAGCGCCCAGCTCCAGCGCCTCCGCAGCCCCGAGCGCGAGCGCCTCCGCGAGCGCGAGCGCCGCGCCGTCGGCGGACGAACCCTCCGTGGCTGACGAGCCGAGCACCGCGCCTGTCGCGGGCGCGGCGCACCCGGCGCACCTCGGCGGACCGCTGCACGGCCCGAAGCCGAAGCCGTCGGCGGCGCCCGCCGCCAAGCCGGCCGCGAAGCCCGCCGGCGTCGGCGACCTCGGGTACTGAGGCGGACGGCTCGCGCCGTCACCGCCGTCGACGTCGGTCAGAGCGCGCGCGTGGCCGGCGGAGAGGCTTGGGGCGGCGTCCAGCCGGGCGACGTCATCGGCGGCAAGTACCGCCTCGAGCAGCGCATCGGCGAGGGCGGCTTCGGCGCCGTGTACCGCGCGCGCCAACTCGACCTGGAGCGCGACGTCGCCGTGAAGGTGCTCCTGCCCGAGGCGGCCGCGAGCGAGGCCGGGCTCACGCGCTTCCTCCGCGAAGCGGAGCTGGCGCAGCGGCTCACGCACCCGAACACCGTGCGCATCTACGACTTCGGTCGCACCGAGCTCGGCGCGCCGTTCATCGTATGGGAGCTCCTCCGCGGGCGCCCGCTCGACGTCGTCCTGCGCGACGGGCCGCTCGAGCCCGCGCGCGTCGTAAATGTCGGCGCGCAGATCCTGAAGAGCCTCATGGAAGCGCACGCGCTCGGCGTCGTGCACCGGGACATCAAGCCGTCGAACCTGTTCCTCACCGACCACCTCGGCGAAGCCGACCACGTGACCGTGCTCGACTTCGGCATCGCGCACGTCGCCGGCTCCGCGGTCACCGTCGGCGGGACGATGCTCGGCACGCCCGCCTACATGAGCCCGGAGCAGGTGTCGGGCGGCGAGATCACGGCCGCGACCGATCTCTACGCGCTCGGCCTCGTGCTCGCCGAGTGCCTCGCGGGGGCGCCGATCTACGCTGGGTCGAACGGCATCGGCGTCGCGCTCGCGCAGATGTCGGACGCGCCCGTGCCGCTGCCGGAGGCCGTGCTGCGCTCGCCGCTGGCTGGCGTGATCACGCGCGCGACGAGGAAGGACGCCGCCCTCCGCCCTCGATCGGCAGAGGAGATGCTCAGCGCGCTCGCCGCCGTCCCGCTCGATCGCGACGCGCCGCGAGCGTCGCGGGTGGTGGTCACGGTGGCGCCGAAGGGCGCGCCGGACGTGACGGCGGTCGCAGCGTCCCCGCGCGCGATCAGCCTCGCGATCGCGCCGTCGGCGTCGACCCCCGGAGCCGCGCCCGCGCTCGGACATGGGCGGGTCGAGGTCGAGGCCACGACGGTCGCGATGCGTCGCGCGGCGCTCGCGCTCGGCTTCGGCGCGGTCGCGACGCTGCTCGTCGTCGTCTACGCAGCGCGCCAGACCCCGGCCGAGGCGCTGACGCCCGTCGTCGAAGGCCCGGACGCGGCGGCGCCTTGGCCGAGCGCGAAGCCGCGGG
>DASYCF010000263.1:0-2883 GCA_036500365.1 Byssovorax sp. | reverse complement strand
ATGAAGAGTCCTTTGCGAGGGCGGCGAACCTGCCCGGAACATCTGGCGCCGCGGGGCGCGGTGGACGCCTAATCACGGCGCGTGCCACGCCGGATCCCGCGGAGAAACGGCGATCAGCGCGCGTCGCGCCGCGTCCGCGTTCGACATCGGGGCGGGGCGCCGCGCGGCTGTTCCACATCGGAACGCCCGCCGCGAGTCGACGGGCTGCGTCGCGACGTCGGCCGATCATGGCCCTCGGTCGGGCCGTGCGCGCAGGCCCTGCGCCCTCGGCCGCCCTCGTAAGCGCGACCACATCGGGCGCGGCCCGGCCGGCGCGCGCGTTCGCCCGACGTGGACTAGGCGCGCTGACGGATCGATCCGCGCGCTGGTGGGGTAAAGTCGTCGACGAATGCGGGATGACCTGACTTGTGAATTTCCGTCCGACAGCGCCTCCTAGGAGTAGAACGTGGGAAATCTTACGCAGCCTGTCGGCCCCCGATCCGCCCGCCGTGACAACGAAAGGGAGCGTACACGCCGTGGCGAGGGCGTCCGTCGGCGAACGCCCGTCGTGAAGCGCCTCACCTTGGCCGCCGCTGCCGCGACGTTCGCGTGGTCGCCCGCGGCGCGCGCGGTCGAGCTCGGCGCCGAAGGCGACGTCGCCTCGGTCGAGGTCCACGCGTTCGTGAGCCAGGGCTTCATCCTGAGCGCGAACAACAACTACTTGTCCGAGAACACGACCGACGGGAGCTTCAAGTTCTCGGAGGTCGGCATCAACTTCACGAAGGACCTCACGAGCGATCTGCGCGTCGGAATACAGCTCTTCGCCCAGTACCTCGGCCCCACGGGCGACTACACGCCGAAGATCGACTGGTTCTACCTCGACTACCACTGGCGAGATTGGCTCGGGTTCCGCGCCGGCCGCGTGAAGATCCCGTACGGCCTCTACAACGAGATCAACGACGTCGATCAGGCCCGCGTCCCCGTGCTGCTGCCGCAGTCCGTCTATCCGATCCAGAACACCAACTACCTCCTCGCGCAGACGGGCGCGGAGCTCTACGGCCACGCGAAGCTCGGCGGAGCTGGCGCGCTCGAGTACCGCGCGTACGGCGGCACCATCCTCGTCGACACCGTGATCCCGCCGAACACGCCGTACGAGGTCGTGAGCTTCGACGTGCCGTACGTGATCGGCGGTCGCCTCCTCTGGGAGCCGCCGGTCGAGGGCCTGCGCTTCGCCGGCAGCATCCAGACGTTCCGCTTGAACGCCGATCTCACCGTCGCGACGGCGCCCGTCACGATCGGGCTCCCGGCCGAGCTCTGGGTCGCCTCCGCGGAGTACGCGACGGGGGCGCTGTCGCTCGCGGCCGAGTACAGCCGCTGGTACGCGAAGGTGGTGAGCTCGGACACCGCGCTGTTCCCGACCGTGCCGCTCGAGGTGAGCGAGCGCGGCTACGTCATGGCGGCGTACCGCGTGTCGTCATGGCTCCAGCCCGGGGCGTACTATGCGATCGAGTTCCCGAACGTGAGCGACCGCACCGGCCGCGCGGGCGTGCAGCACGACATCGCGACGACGCTCCGCTTCGACGTGAACCATCACTGGCTGATCAAGCTCGAGGGTCATTTCGAGTCGGGCACGGCGGGCCTCGATCCCACCATCAACGGCGGCGTGCAGCCGGCCTCCTTGAATCGGGACTGGGCGGTCTTCCTCGCGAAGACCACCGCCTACTTCTGAGGGACGACGATGCGCGCCCTCAGGATCCTCGCCGCCGCCGCGCTCGCGCTCGCGCTCAGCGTGATGTGCCTCACGGTGCTCGCCGACGGGCGCGCGCGGTACGTCGTGATCGTGCACCCGTCGAACCCGGCGACGCGCCTCGAGCGCGCGTTCCTCGAGGAGGCGTTCCTCAAGAAGACCTCGCGCTGGCCCGACGAGCAGGTGATCAAGCCCGTCGATCTCGCGCCCGACTCGCCCGTGCGCGTCGCGTTCAGCGAGGAGGTCGTGCGGCGCTCGGTGCAGGCCGTGAAGGTCTATTGGCAGCAGAAGATCTTCTCGGGTCGCGACGTCCCGCCGCCCGAGTTCGATCACGACGACGAGGTGATCGCGTACGTGCTCAAGCACCCCGGCGCCGTCGCCTACGTCGCGGCGGACTCGAACCTGCGCGGCGCGAAGCCGGTGGCCGTGCAGTGAGCACGCCGCTCCGGCTCACGTTCCGCGCTCAGCTCCTGGCGATCGTCGGCGTCGCGGGGGTCGCCTTCGTCCTGCTGATCATCGCGAGCGGGCTCATCTCGGCGCGCGCGGAGCGGCAGCTCGCGGCGATCCAGGATCTTTACGTCCCCAAGGCCGTGCTCAAGCCCGAGCTCGAGGGCGCGCTCGACAAGCTCGGGCGCGGCTTCCAGGACGCGGTCGCGGCTCACGATCGCGACGCGCTCGCCGGGACGCGCGCGCTGAAGGCGCGCTTCCTCGCGCGGCTCGGAGAGGCGCGAGGCGCCGTCGACCCGGCGGAGGCGACGGCGCTCGATCACGCGCTCGAGGACTACGACGCGACCGCGCTCGACGTGTCGCGGCGCCTCATCGCCGACGAGACGGGCGAGGGCGTCGTCGAGAGCATCGGCGTCATGCAGGCGAAGCGCGCGCGCGTGGACGACGCGCTCGCGAAGGTCGCCGCCGTCGACGGCGCAGACCTGAAGCGGGCGTTCGCCGCCGCCGCCGCGTACGAGGTGAGCGCGCAGGCGTATCGCTTCTGGATCAGCCTCGCGTGCCTCGCCGTCGTGCTCGCGCTGTCGCTCGTGCTGAGCCGAAGCCTCGTGCGCTCGGTCGACGCGCTGAGCGCGGGCTTGGCGCGGTTCGGCGCGGGCGACTTCGACCACCCGATCGAGGGCGGGAGCGCCGACGAGCTCGGCGACCTCGCC
>DASYCF010000262.1:0-2683 GCA_036500365.1 Byssovorax sp. | reverse complement strand
GAAGGCGGCGCGCCATGCCAGAGGCCGACACCGCGCCCGCGCCCGACTCGCCTGCCCCCGGGGACGCAGAGCCCCGCGGCGACGTCGACGAGATCATCGCCCTGCCGCTCGCGCGCGCGACCGCCGACGCGCCCGCCGCCGTCGACCTGCGCGATCCGTTCGAACGCGCGCTGACGCGTGAGATCCTCATCAACGAGCGGCTCCGCGTGACCCTCCTCGCGCTCATCCCGGGCGCCTCGATGCTCGCGTTCCTCGCGCTGAGCGCGATCTATCCGGATCTCTCGCACCGGCTCTTCCGCGTCGAGATGGACCGTGTGCGCGTCGGCCTCTTCCTCGGCGTCGTCACGGTCTACGAGTTCGTCGCGCTCTATCAGGTGGAGCGGCTCATCAAGACCGGCGCGGTGCCGCCGCGCCTCCGCCGCTACTTGAACGCCGCGATCGAGGTGAGCCTGCCGACGGTCGTCGTCCTCTACTACATGACCGTCGTCCCGCCGCTCGACGCGCTGCTGCTGCCGCCCGTGTGGACCTACTCGGTCTTCATCCTGCTCTCGACGCTCCGGCTGGACTTCTTCCTCAGCGTGTTCACCGGCGCCGTCGCCGCGATCGAGTACGGGCTCGTCGCGACCGCGGTCGTGCGCGAAGGGGCCGAGGCGTTCCCCGATCCCGTGCTCGCGACCACGCAGCTCCACCTCGGCAAGGCGCTCGTGCTCTTCGTGAGCGGCGTCGCCGCGGGGTTCGTCGCGCGGCGGCTCCGCAGCGGGTTCGAGAGCACGTTCCGCTCGCTCGAGGAGCGCAGCCGCATCGTCGCCGTCTTCGGCGAGCACGTCTCGCCCGCCGTCGTCGATCGACTGCTGGCCGAGCGCGCGAACGAGTCGCGGAGCGAGGTGCGCGAGGTGTGCGTCGTGTTCCTCGACATCCGGAACTTCACGCACTTCTGCGAGAACAAGACGCCCGAGGACGTCGTGCGGTACCTGAACTCCGTGTTCGAGTTCATGATCGCGATCGTCAACGAGCACCACGGCATCGTGAACAAGTTCCTCGGCGACGGCTTCATGGCGGTCTTCGGCGCCCCGCTCGCCGACGACGACGCGTGCGGCCACGCGGTCGACGCGTTCGTCGAGATCACGCGCGAGCTCGATCGTCGCGTCGCCGACGGTCGCGTCCCCGCGACCGGGATCGGCGTCGGCATGCACGCGGGGCCCGCCGTCGTCGGCGTCGTCGGCTCGGGCACGCGCAAGGAGTACACGGTCATCGGCGACGTCGTGAACGTCGCGTCGCGCGTCGAGGCGATCAACAAGGAGCTCGGCACGCGCGTCCTCGTGACCGAGGCCGTGTGGCGCGCCGCCGATCGCCGCGAGCTCGGCGAGATCGAGAAGCGCGACGTGCGGGTCCGCGGCCGCGACGCGCCGATCACGCTCTTCGCGCTCTGCTGACGCCGAAAACTTGGCCCGACGCTGCGGGCCCAGGTAGTCCGCAGGCGTGCGCTGGCTCCGCCCCGCAATCGTCGTCCTCGCGCTGGCTGGCGGGCCCGCGCTCGCGCTCGTCCACGAGGGCAGCGCCGACGCGAGCGTCGTCTACGAGTCGCCCTACACGTTCGAGCAGACCTTCGGCACCGCGATGCGCCTCCTGCGCGTCGACCTCGGCCTCAAGATCAAAGAGAAGGACACCGACAACGGCTTCCTGCTCTTCGACTACACGAGCCCCGAGAGCGGCAAGAAGGCGACGAGCGGCTCGATCGAGTGCGTGCGCACCGGCAAGGGCGTCCACGTCGCCGTGCAGCTCCCCGCGATGCCGCGCTACCACGAGCAGATGATCATCGACGCGCTCGCGAAGAAGCTCGTCGAGGAGCACGGCGCGCCGCCCGTCAAGGCGAAGCCGCCCGCCCAGCGCCCGCCCGACGACGACGGCGGCGCGCCCGACGGCGGCGTCCCCGAGGGCGGCGCCGACGACTAGCGTTCGCTGATATCGTCGAGGCGTGAAGCGCCTCGTCTTCGTCGTCGCCGCCGCGCTCCCTGCCTGGTTCGTGGCCTGCTCGAGCGACGACTCGAGCGCGCCCGGGCTCGCCGGCGAGGGCGGCGCGGGCGGCGTGTCGGCGAGCGCGAGCGCGTCGACGGGGCGCCACGCGTCGTCTTCGTCCACCGGTCACGTCGGCTCCGGAGGCGGCGAGGAGGCGGGCGGCGGCTCGCTCGGCGCGGGCGGCGACGGCGGCGGGATCGTCGACGGCGGCTCCGACGGCGCGAGCTTCGACTGCGACGTCCTCGGCGAGCCCGGCTATTGCCTCGAGACCTCGGACTGCAGCGCCACGCCGATGCACGCGTCGTGGCCGGGCTTCTGCCCCGGCGCCGCGGACATCCAGTGCTGTATCCCCGACACGACTCTCCTCTGCGACTCGAGCGCGACGCCCATGCCGAGCCCGAACGACGGCCTCACGACGGAGGCGCCCGGCACGGGCGGCTGCCCCGACGGCATGATCCGTGTGACGACCTTCTGCGTCGATCGCTTCGAGGCGTCGCTCGTGCGCGCCGACGACGGGAGCGCCTGGTCGCCTTATTACAACCCCGGCGCGACGCCGATGATCGCGGTCAGCGTCGAGGGCGCGGTGCCCCAGGCGTACATCGATCAGATCGAGGCGGACGACGCGTGCACGAACGCCGGCAAACGCCTCTGCGCCGACGCCGAGTGG
>DASYCF010000261.1:0-2726 GCA_036500365.1 Byssovorax sp. | reverse complement strand
CGCCTCCGACGGGCCGCCCGGCTGCTTCGCGTACGGCTTCGGTCGCGACGTCGGCTGCATCGGCGAGCACGGCGATTTCGTCGCCGCCCGCCTCGCGCACGGGTTCGACGCGCTCGCCGCCGCCGGGACGACGCTGCGGCGCCTCCGCGCGCACCTGCTCGACGCCGCGAACGCCGAGCCGCTGTTCGCCCTCGTCGTGGCAGGAGCGGTCGTCGCGCGTCGAAGCCTGCGCGCGCGCGTCCTCGTGGTCGCCGTCGTCGCGCAGGTCCTCGCGTACGCGCCGTTCTACTTCGACGGCAACTACCCGGGCGGCGGCGCGCGCATGTTCGCCGACGTCCTCCCGATCGAGCACGTGCTCGCGGCGATCGCGGCGACGACGCTCGCTGGCGCGGCGATCCAGCGCGGCCTGTCGTCCCTGCGCGCGCCGGCGCGCGACGTCGGCGCGGTCGTGATCGGCCTCTCGCTCCTCGGCTTCGCGTGTCGGGCGCACGTCGAGCACGAGCGGCTCCGGGATCGCGAGGGCGGGAGGCCGATGTTCGAGGCCGCGACCCTCACGCGGGCCGGCGTCACGCGCGGGCTCCTCTTCGTCGACACCGACCACGGCTTCGATCTCGCGTTCGATCCCGACGCGCGCGCCGAGACCGCCGTCGCCGCGGTGCGCGCGCGCGGGGACGACCTCGATCGGATCGCGTGGGAGGCGCGCGGACGGCCGCCCGCGTTCCGCTACGCGTTCGACCTCACGACCGGCGCCGCCGCGGTGACGCCGACGTCGTTCGCGCGGGTCGGCCCGCCGTACGACGTCCGGGGCGAGTCTTTGTGGCCCGCGCTCGCGCAGGATGGGGCGTTCGCCCTCCGGACCTTCGAGCCGCCGCCCTGCGCTTCGCAAAGCGCAGAGCTGTCCGTGCGCGCCACGGGGAGCGCGCCGCGCGTCGAGCTCGCGCTTCCAGCCGCGTTTGCTGGCCTCGCCGTCGCGCCCGAGGTCGCCCTCGCGCCGCGCGCTCGCGGCGTGATGAAGCTCGTCTCGGCGGGCCGACCCGTCGCCAGCTGGCGCCTCGACGGCGACGCGGGGCCCCTCACCTGCAAGCTTCTTTTACCCAGACTGGCGCCGTCGGCCGCGCCGCTCACGCTGGCAATCGAGCTCGAGCGGGGCAGTGCTCCCGTCGCGATCGACGTGGTCCATGCGTCGATACCCGTTGACCGCAATTCGGGCGAGGTGCCAAATTCACGCTAGGTTCGTGGACCTGGCGTCCGCATCTCCCGCCTCCGCGGCGGGGGACGGGCGCACTCGGTCCCGTTCGCAGGAAGTGTGCACCGCTGGGGGCGGGGGGAGAGGCCATGACGAAGAGCGAGCTGATCGACGCTATCGCGGGTCGAGGCGAGCTGACGAAGGCGCGCGCGGAGCTCGTCGTGAACTGCGTGTTCGACGCCATGACCGAGGCGCTGCAGCGCGGCGAAGGGATCGAGATCCGCGGCTTCGGGAGCTTCACCGTGCGCCCGTACAAGCCGTACAACGGGCGAAACCCGCGAACCGGCCAGCCCGTGCCGGTGCCCGCCAAGCGCCTGCCGTTCTTCAAGGTCGGCAAGGACCTGAAGGACCTCGTGAACAAGAGCCGCAGCTTCGCGATCTCCGGCGGCGACGACGGCGACGACGGCGAGCCCGACGAAGACGAAGACGACGACGACGACGGCTGATCCTACTTCGACGAGGCGACGTGCACGCCATCCCAGCCCTCGGGCGGCGGGGCGGCGCGGAGCGCCTCGCAGCGCGCGAGGAGCACGGCGCTCGGCCGATCGCGGTCCACCTGCGGGCCGAGGAGCTCGATCGCGCGCTCGAAGCGGCGCTCGAGGTAGGCCTCGAAGGCGCGCTCGTAGGCGCGTGCGTCGTCGACCTTCAGGGCGTCGTCGCCCCGGTCGCCGAGGAGCTCGAACACGTCGACGCCGCGCGTCTTGCCCTTCACGGCGACGCGGTCGATGCGCCGGAAGACGAACGCGTCGCCGGCGGCCGCCCGCGCGTCGTCGCTCACGAGCGAGAGCACGCCGTAGTGCTTGCACAGCGACTCGAGGCGCGCGGCGAGGTTCACGCCGTCGCCGAGCGCCGTGTATGCGAGGCGCGTGGGCGCGCCGAAGTGGCCGACCATGACCTTCGCCGTGTGCACGCCGTGGCGCGTGACGAGCGGCGCGAGGCCGCCCCACGCGGGTGAGTCGTAGAGCGCCTTCGCGGCGCGCCGACACGCGAGCACGGCCTCGCACGCCCGACGCGCGTGGTGCTCGACGGGCGAAGGCGCGTTCCAGAACGCCATCACCGCGTCGCCGATGTACTTGTCGATCGTGCCCTCGGTCGCCTCGACGGCGCGCGTCATCACCTCCAGGTACTCGCCGAGGCGCCGCGCGAGCTCGGCGGGGGGCAGCCGCTCGGAGAGCGACGTGAAGCCCTCGATGTCGGTGAACAGCAGGGTGACCTCGTGCAGCTCGCCGCCGAGGCGCGGCTCCTCGTTCTCCTGGTAGAGCCGGCGCACGAGGCCGAGGGGCACGTAGCGCTCCATCGCCCGGACGACGGTCTTCGCGCGCTCGAGCCCGTCGGTCACCTCGCGCACCTCGCGGAACGCGGTCGCCGCGCCGCCGCGCGCGAAGTCGAAGCGGCGCATGCGCTGCGTCGTCGTCACGACGGCGCCGAGGCCACGGCGGATCGCGACGATCGTCGCCACGGCGAGGGCGAGCGCGAGCGC
>DASYCF010000260.1:0-9470 GCA_036500365.1 Byssovorax sp. | reverse complement strand
GTCGAGGTGGATGGCGTCACCGCAGCCGAACAGGGCGACGACACCGAAGGCGTAGACGAGCGTCCGCATGGTGCCGAGCAGTATCAGCCCCGGGCGCGCGCCGAAAGCCGATCCCGAGGCGCCGCTCGCGCGCGGCGGATCTTCAGCGCGCGTGCTTCGCGATGCCGTCGACGAGGCGGGCCACGTCGCGCTCGGCGACGGAGCAGAGCGCGACGCGGAGCGCGCCCGCCTGCGGGACCACGAACAGGCCGTCGTCCTTCATGCGCTGCGCGACCTCGAGCGCGTCGTCCGTGAAGACGGTCACGAAGAAGCCGCCGTCGTAGCGGGGGTAGCGGAGCTTCGCCGCGCCCGCGAGCTCGTTCCAGCGGGCGACGCGGTGGTCGAGCGTCGACTTGAGGGCGGCGCGCTCCTTCTCGACGCGGGCGGCGAGCTCGGGCTCGACGAGCGCGCGCGTGATCGCCGCCATGCCGCCGGCGTTGCAGTTCGACCAGGTGCCGCGGCACGAGTACGAGAGCGCGTTCTGCACGCGGCCGCGCTCCGCTGCGTCGGGGTGCACGGCGACGAGCGCGCCGACGCGCGCGCCGTACTGCGTGAACGCCTTCGACGCGGTCCACGCGAAGAGGAGCAACGCGTCGCCCGCCATCTCGAGCGCGCGGTCGATCGATTCACCGAGGTCGCCCGCGCCGTAGCGCGCGTACGCGACGTCGAGCGCGACCGTGATCGGGAGCCGCGCGCCGCCGGGCGCGCTCCTGGCGGCGCGCTTCACGACGTCGACGATGTCGCGCCACTCGCTCGGATCGAAAGAGTACCCCGTCGGGTTGTGGCAGGGCGAGTTGAGGATGAGGAGCGCGCGACGCTGCGAGTCGAGGAGCGCGCCGAGCTTCTGCTCGAGGTCGCCCGCGTCGAGGCGGCCCTTCGCGTCGAACATGCGAAACGTCGCGAGGTCCTTGTCGCCCTCGTCGCACAGGGTCTTGTACGGGCCCCAGTAGAACGACGTCGTGAGCGCGCGCTGGCCGGGCTCGAGGAAGTTCGCGATCGCGTGCCGGAGCGCGCCCGTCCCCCCCGGCGTCGCGACGGCGACCGCTTGATCGACCGCCGCGCGCGCACCGAACAAATCGCGGATGACCGCGCGCAGGAAATCGGGCGGCCCGGAGATCGGCGCGTAGCCGGCCTCGACGTCGCTCGGCACCTCGCGGATCGCCTCGGCCACGCTGGGGATGACCGCGAGCTTGCCCTCGTCGTCGAGCAGCGCGCCGACGGTCGCGTTGACGATCGACTCGCCCTTTGCGGCGCGCCCGCGCGCCTCGCCGTTCAGCGCGAAGATCGGATCGTCGTTCGGGCGCGAGGTCCGCGACGGGATCAGAAACATCCATGTCACGGCTACCACGGCGCGATCGTCGGCGCCAACGGCGGAAGCGTTCGCGCGTCGACGAGCCGCGGTGAGACGCGGTGCGGCAGGCTCCACCAAAAAGGGGCCGGCCGCGTCGCGTGCGGGCGGCGACCGCGCGCGCTACGATCGGGGCGATGCGCACCGCCCGCCTCCACACCGCCCGGCTCATGCTCGCCTCGACCGCGCTCGCCGCGCTCGCGTCGCTCACGTGGAGCGCCGCCGCGGCCGCCGACACGCCCGTCGTGCTGAGCGCGGGCGATCCGACGGTCGACTACGTCGACGAGACCGTCGAGGAGGCGTCTGCGTGGGAGGTGCCGGGCGAGGTGCTGGTCGACGCGAAGGACGGCCTCGACGCAGGCGAGCTCGCGAAGCTCGCGACCGACTACGGCGTCACGTTCCACGCGACCGCGCTCGCCGCCGAGACGAACGAGGAGGTCGCCGACGTCTCGCCCGCTCGCGAGGACGCCCTCGTCGACGCGCTCCGCCACGACGCGCGCGTCGAGATCGCCGAGCCGCTCCTCCGCATGAAGGCGCTCTACGTGCCGAACGACCCGCTGATGAAGGACCAGTGGCACCTCACGCGCGTCGGCGCCGAGCGCGCCTGGGACTACGCGACGGGGCGCGGCGTCACGGTCGCCGTCATCGACACGGGCATCGCGTGCGAGGACTTCGGCCCCTTCATGAAGGGCACCGACCTCAAGAGCACCGAGTGCGTCGCCGGCTGGAACTTCGTCTCGAAGAACGAGCACGCGAACGACGACCAGGGCCACGGCACGCACGTCGCCGGCACCATCGCGCAGTCGACCGACAACGGCGTCGGCGCGGCGGGCCTCGCCTTCCACGCGCGCCTCATGCCCGTGAAGGTCCTGAGCGCCGAGGGCTGGGGCACGACGGCCGACATCGCCGACGGCGTGCGCTGGGCGGCCGAGCACGGCGCCCAGGTCATCAACATGAGCCTCGGCGGACCGCGCAACTCGGGCGTCTTGCAGAAGGCGATCGACTACGCCGTCTCGCGCGGGGTCGTCGTCGTCGCCGCGGCGGGCAACTCGGGCGGCGCCGTCGGCTACCCCGGCGCCAACGAGGGCGTCATCGGCGTGAGCGCGTCCGACCCCGACGACAAGCTCGCGAACTTCTCGTCGCGCGGGCCGGCGATCGACATCGCCGCGCCGGGCGTGAACGTCACGCAGCAGACGATCTGCAACAAGGGCCGCGACAAGTGCGAGAACTACGCCGCGTACAACGGCACGTCGATGGCGTCGCCGCACGTCGCGGGCGCGGCCGCGCTCGTCGTGAGCCTCGGCGTGACCGAGCCGGCCGCGGTCGAGGCGGCACTCAAGGCGAGCGCGCGCGTCGTCGACGACAGCGAGGCCGGCAAGAAGCTCTACGGCGCCGGCATCCTCGACGCGGGCGCGGCCGTCGCGCGGGTGACGGAGCAGCACGCCCTCGTCCGTCTGCTCGCGCTCGCGGCGCTCGCGCTCCTCGCGTTCTCGTGGGCGAAGAAGGAGCGCAGGGGCGCGACGAGCCCGTTCAAGCTCGGCTTCATCGTCCCCGCGCTCGCGACCGGGCCCGGGCTCTTCTTCTTCGCGCCGTGGATCCTCCCGCGGGTGAGCCTCGTGGTCGACGCGATCGCGCGCCCGCTCGCCGACCTCGATTTGCTCGTCGGCGTGTCGTTGCACCGGTTCCTGCCGCTCGCGAACGCGGCGATCCCGTTCGCGCTGATGTCGCTGCTCTTCGGCGTGAAGAAGCTCCGCCCGGTGGTCGCGGGCGTCGCGACGGGCACGGCGGCGTACCTCGGCTCGGTGGTGGTGCTCGGCGACCAGGCGGGGCCGTTCGGCCACTTCGCGATGCTCGTCTGGTGCGCGGGCAACGCCCTCGTGTGCACGTGGATCGCCAAGACGAACCTCTCGGCCACCGATTGAGTTGACTCAGCGGGCGGCTCCCGCCAACTTGCGGGGGCCGTGCGCGCTTTCTTCATCGTCTTCGGGCTGACCGCCGCCGCGACCTTCGCTGGCTTCGCGTGCGGCGGCACGTCGAGCGAGTCCCCGTGGCCGATCGAGCCGGAGCACAAGGACCTCGGCCCCACGGCCGAGGCGTCGAGCTTCGTGCGCTCGGGCCCGGCAGAGGCGCACCCGCGTGACGACGCGGACGAGCGACCCGACGCGGGCAAGCCTCGAAAGCCCGCGGCCAAGCCTTGACCTGACGCGACGACGATGGCGTTCGGCTTGGGAGGGGCGAACAAAGGGTGGATCGCGGCCGCGGCGCTCTTCCTCGCGCTGCTCGTCGTGCCGGCGATCGCGCTGTTCGTGGTGCCCCACTTCGGCAAGAAGCCCCCGCCGCCGCCGCCAAACCGCCCGGGCTTCTCGTTCAAGCTGGGCTCGAACTCCGACACGGACGAGGCGAACGAGCCGGCGTCGGAGATGCCCGCCGAGGAGACGAAGCCGACCCTCCAGGGCACGGTGCTCGACCCCGACGGCGCGCCGATCGCGCACGCGCGCGTCGGGTGCCTGGACCACCCGGGCGACCTCGAGTTCTGGACGACCTCGCGCGACGACGGCACGTTCGTGCTGCCGCTCGCCGCCGAGGGCTGCCGCGCCGCGGCGTTCCACGACTCGTTCGCGCGCTCGAGCGACGACCACCTCTACAAGGACCGGCCGAACAAGCTCCGGCTCGGCGCGCCCGGCTCGATCGAGGGCGTCGTCGTCGACGAGCGCAGCGCGCCGATCACCGCGTTCAAGGTCGCCATCGAGTCGTTCGTGCCCGCCGACCTGGACTCGCCCGAGCCGCTGCCGCGCGTGCCCGAGAGCGTCGCGTCGGAGGCGGGCGCGTTCAAGCTCGAGCGGCTGCCGCCCGGGCGCTACGTGCTCTCCGCGTCGGCCGCGGGGCGTCCTCCCGCCCACGGCGAGGCGCTCGACGTCGTGAGCGGGCGCGCGGTGAGCGGCGTACGGCTCGTCCTCCCCGGCGGCGAGCGCTTCGTCGGGCGCATCGTCGACGCCGACACGAAGCAGCCGGTCGCCCTCGCGAGCGTCGCGCTCGACGCGGTGAGCGACAGCCTGGGCGCCGACATGGGCCGCGTGACGACGGACGCGACCGGCTCGTTCACGATCGACGCCGCGCCGCCCGGCCCGTTCTCGATCCACGTCTCGCACGCGCTCTACCGCGACAAGATCGTCTCCGGCCTCACGACGGGGTTCGGCGCGCCGCCGAGCGTCGACATCGAGATCACACCGCGCGGCGACGCGGGCAACGCGATGGAGCTCTCGGGCGTCGGCCTGCGGATCGGCGCGATGGCGGGCGGAAAGCTCCGCGTGCTGCGCGTCGAGGGCGACAGCCCCGCAGCCGAGGCCGGGCTCGAGGCGCAAGAGGCGATCACCCACATCGACGGCGTCGACGTCTCGACGCTGACCGTCAGCGAGTGCACGCAGCGCCTCCGCGGTCCCTCGGGCTCGACCGTCGTCGTCACGGTCGAGCGCGGCGGTCGCCCCATCGACGTGACGATCACCCGGGCCGAGCTGATCACGCCGTATTGAGCCCTTCGAACGAATGCTCCGAGCGCGGCGGCGGTGCGTCCGGGGGTGCCCTGTGTGCGCGCGCGACGGCTACCGTGCAATATGTCGCGTAGGCATCGACTTGCAATGCAACATATTGCACGCAGGCCTCCGCGCAACAAACACACGCCCCTCGGCGCACGGGCTCAGCCGCCGGGGTGGACGACGACCGTGTTCACCGCGCCGAGGTTGCCGCCGGCCGCGTAGCCGTACGACGCGTAGTAGTCCGTGCCCCAGACGACGACGCCGAACTGACCCTGGCTGTCGGCGATGTGGTGGCTGCTGGCGCACTGGTCGACCGCGACGGCGCCGCGCACGAGCTCGACGTACGCGACCTGGTACTTGCCCCCGTTGCCGACGGGCTGCCAGTTGGAGATCGGCGCGCTGAGGCAGTCGATGGTGACGTCCTGGAAGTTGCCGCCGCCGTCCGCCACGCGCGTGACCACGAGGTTCGTCGTCGCGTACGTCGGGTCGGTGAAGAACGAGTAGTGCGAGCGGAACTGGGCGGGCGCGAGCAGGTTGAGCCAGTCCTCGTCGCCGAGGCCGCACGTGAAGAACGGGGCCGGCGGCGTCGGCGAGCAGCCTGCGCGCGTCTGCGGGTCGGTGCCGGCCATGTACTGCGTGAAGCCGAACGGGTTGTTCGAGCCCTGCGACGCGACCGTGAACACGCTCGCCGACTCGAACTCGACGATCTGGCCCGCGTTGAGCGTCGCCGGGGCGCCGGCGGGCGGCCCAGGGTCGTACGAGAGCTGCGTGCCGTCGACGACGCCGACGATGCGGTAAAGCACCGACTCCGGCGCGAGGCTCGCGAGGCGCGTCACGACGCCGCAGCCGACATACTCGTTGCCGAGCGCGTTGATGTGCGGGATCTCCTGGTGCGCCGAGTCTTCGCCGCCGCCGCTCGTCATGTTCGAGGTCGTGACGCGGAGGTAGGTGGAGCCCGTGACGACGCCGACGGGCGCGGTGGACTGAAGCACGGCACTGCTCGGGTCGGCGGTGCCGATCCACTGGAGCGTCTGGCCTGCGTTGACGGTGAACGTGTTGTTGTTGCCCGCGGTCGCGGTGCCGAGACCGCCGCCGCCGGGGAGCGTCTGCTTCGGGTTGAGCGTCACCTGCGTGCCGTCGGCGCTGCCGATGATCGTCAACGAGACGTCGCCGCCGCCGTCCGTGTGCGGGCCGAACACGTAGTAGTTCGAGCCCCACGCCGTCGTCGGGAAGAGCAGCGACGCCGACGGCAGGAACGTCGACGCGCCGCCGTACGGGAGGATGTCGTACGCGACGATGGGCTGGTCCGACGTGACGTGGAACGCCTCGCCCATGCCGGTCCCGGGGACCGCGGCGTCCATCGCGATGGCCGGCGTCTTCGGGCAGGTGAGCGGGTAGCCGCCGTTGTTGGCGCCGGGCGTGTGCGACAGGAACAGGATGGCGACCTGATCGGGCGGCAGGCCGTTCGCGTCGAGCGGCGTGTACGTGAGGTTCGGCGCGTTGCCGCTCGGGATGTAGCCGAACTGCGTGACGTCGTAGCTCTGCCCGCCGCGCGAGACGGTGAGGTGCGCCGGGGCCGTCCACGTGTTGGAGACGAAGACGGCGTAGCAGGGGCCCGACTCGGCGGAGCCCTGGCCGTTCGCGTAGAAGGGCGGGTCCGCGGCGAGGAAGTCGCAGCCGATCGAGCCGACGTTCCCGCTCTCGGCGACGCACGACGCGACGCAGGCGCCGTTGAGGCATGCCTGATCGGGGGGGCACTGGAAGAGCACCATGCCCTGCGCGTCGGTCACGGCGTGGCCGTCCGACGTGCAGCCGGCGGCCGGGTCGCCGCCCGTGCCCGCGCCGGTGTTGGTGCCGCTCATGCCGCCCATGCCGCTGCCGGTGTTCGTGCTCGTGCCCGAGTTCGTGTTGGTGCTCGTGCCCGAGTTCGTGTTGGTGCTCGTGCCGGTGTGCGCGCCGGTGCCGTTCGACATCGACCCGGTGTTCGTGCCGTTCGACGTCGGGTGCGAGCCGCTCGACTTCGTGCCCGTCGACCCGTCCTGCGTCGTGCCACCTGCGCCCTCGGTGGAGCTGATCGCGTCGGTGCCGCCGCACGCGACGCCGAGGAGGCCGACTGCGCCCAAGAGACCGTAGACAAAGGACGTGTTCCCCATGTCTCCAATCGGCCCGTGCGGCCGCGCGGCGTCAATGACGTTGCGCGCCCGAGCGGGTCAATTTTTCGACGAGGGGACGAGCGGCCAAACCCAGGATCGAGCGGCCCGACCTGGCTTTCAGCCCTTTCAGCCGCCGGGGTGCACGACGACGGTGTTCACGGCGCTCAGGTTGCCGCCGGCTGCGTAGCCGTACGACGCGTAGTAGTCCGTGCCCCACACGACGACGCCGAACGGCGCGGCGCTGTCGGCGATGTGGTGGCTGCTCCCACACGCGGCCACGACCGGCGCGGTCCCGCGGACGAGATCGACGTACGCGACCTGGTACCTGCCGCTGTTGCCGACGGGCTGCCAGCCCGTGATCGGGCCGCCGAGGCAGTCGATCGTGACGTCCTGGAACGTGCCCGTCGAGTCGGCGATGCGCGTGACGACGAGGTTCGTCGTCGCGTACGTGGGGTCGGTGAAGAACGAGTAGTGACGGAGGAACTGCGCGGGCGCGAGCAGGTTGACCCACTCCTCGTCGCCCAGGCCGCAAGAGAGACCCGCGAACGGCGGCGACGGCGCGCAGCCGGGGCGCGTCGTCGGATCGGCGCCGGCCATGTACTGCGTGAAGCCGAACGGGTTGTCCGAGCCCTGAGACGTGACGGTGAACACGCTCGCCGACTGGAACTCGACGATCTGCCCCGCGCTGAGCGTCGGCGGCGCGCCCGTGGGGGGCGCCGGATCGTACGTGAGGGTCGTGCCGTCGACGACGCCGACCATGCGATAGAGCACCGACTCGGGCGCGAGGGTCGAGACGCGCGTGACCACGCCCGGCCCCACGTACTCGCTGCCGAGCGCGTTGATGTGCGGGATCTGCTGGTGCGCCGCGTCTTGCCCGCCGCCCGTGGTCATGTTCGCGGTGATGACGCTGAGGTACGTGGTGCCCGTCACGACGCCGACCGGCGACGACGATTGAAGGACGGCGCCGCTCGGGTCGGCCGCGCCCGCCCACTGGAGCGTCTGCCCGGCGTCGACCGTGAAGGTGTTGTTCGTGTTCGCCGTCGCCGCGCCGAGGCCTCCGCCGGCGGCGAGCGTCTGCGTCGGGTTGAGCGTGACCTGCGTGCCGTCGGTCCCGCCGATGATCGTCAAGAAGAGCTTGCCGCCGCCCGCGGGGTGCGGGCCATACACGTAGTAGTTCGAGCCCCACGCGTTCGTCGGGAAGAGCAGCGACGCCGCCGGCAAGAAGCTCGTCGCGCCGCCGTAAGGCAGGATGTCGTACGCGACGATCGGCTGATCCGACGTGACGCGGAACGCCGCGCCCTTTCCGGCGCCGGAGACCGCGGCGTCCATGGTGAGCGCGGGCGTCTTCGGACACGTGAGCGGGAACCCCAGCGAGTGGTGCGCGCCCGGGTTGTGCGACAGGAACAGGATGGCGACCTGGTCGGGCGGCAGACCGCTCGCGTCGAGCGGCGTGTACGTGATGTTGGGCGCGGTGCCGCTCGGGATGTAGCCGAACTGCGAGACGTCGAACGTCTGCCCCGCGCGCGAGACCGTGAGGTGCGCGTTCGCCGTCCACGTGTTCGAAACGAACACGGCGTAGCAGGCGCCCGCGTACGTCGAGCCGGGCGTCCCGTTGTCGTAGAAGGGCGGGTCGGCGGCCAGGAAGTCGCACCCGATCGAGCCGACGGAGCCGCTCTCGGCGACGCACGACGCGACGCAGGCGCCGTTGAGACAAGCCTGGTCCGGCGGGCACTGCATGAGGACGTTGCCCTGCGCGTCGGTCACGCCGTGGCCGTCGGCAGTGCAGCCCGTCGCCGCGTCGCCGCCCGTGCCGGTGCCGGCGCCCGTCATGCCGCCCATCCCGGCGCCGGTGCCCGAGTTCGTGTTCGTGCTCGTGCCCGAGTTCGTGCTCGTGCCGCTGTTCGTGCTCGTGCCCGAGTTCGTGTTCGTGCTCGTGCCGGCGTGGGCTCCGGTGCCGTTCGACATCGACGCGTCGCCGGTAGACGACATGCGGGCGCCGCTCGAGCCGTGCGTCGACGCGCCGCCCGCTCCGTCGGTGTTGTTGCCGGTGTCGGCGCCGTTCCCGCCGCATCCCAGCGCCACGACGCCGAGCGCGCCCACGATCCATCCACGAAGCGAGGCCTTCGACATGGCCACAATGCGCCTCCGCGCCGCGCCGGCGTCAATGGCGATCACGCCGCGCGTCCGCCCGGGCGGGCGGGTCGAGCGCGTCAGTCGACGCCGAGGTGGCGGAAGATGAAGCCGTAGAGGTCGGCCTCGTTGGCGATCTGCATCTCGAGCGGGTTGCCGATGCCGTGACCCGTGTCGCGCGTGAGGAGCAGCACCGGCGCCGAGCCGCCCGCGGCCTGGAGGCGCGCGGCGAACTTGCGCGACTGCCACGAGGCGACGCGCGGGTCG
>DASYCF010000259.1:0-1551 GCA_036500365.1 Byssovorax sp. | reverse complement strand
CGTCGAGGGTCTCGGCGAAGGCCGCGGCGCGATCGAGCTCGGACGCGGCTTCGGCGCGGAGGCCGTGATCGACGCCGTGCGCGACGAGCGAATGCCCGAGCTTGGCGCGGAGGCGCGCGAGCACATGAAGGAGCGCGGTCGAGTCGGGGCCGCCGCTGACCGCGAGGAGGACGACGTCGCCGCGCGCGAAGAGATGCTCGCGGGTGATCGCGGCGGCAACGATCGTGAGGAGCGCGGGCGCGTGCGAGCGCGTCACGATCCCTCCGGCGAATCACCCGCGCCCAGATCGAACTCCTTGCAGAATGCAATGGTCGCGTTCTCGCTCGATTCCTGCAGCGATGCGCGGCGCGGCGCCGGCGGATACCCATGGCCGCAGACCGCGCGCGCGGCGTCGAAGTGGACGCAGTCTTCGCACGCGAAGCGGAAGGAGTAGCGGGCGGCTTCGGCGCGGAGGCGATCGTCGACCGGGGTCTTCATCGCGAGGGCTCCGTGCGCTCAGCCGCGCTGGCGCTCGAGGAGGACGACCGACTCGACGTGGCTCGTCTGCGGGAAGAGGTCGAACACCTCGACCGCGAGCGGGGCGAAGCGGGCCGCTTCGAGGACGGCGAGATCGCGGCCGAGCGTCGGCGCGTCGCAGCTCACGTAGAGGACGTGGCGCGCGGACGAGGCGGCGATGCGCGTGCACGCGTCGCGCGCGCCGGAGCGCGGGGGATCGAGGACGACCAAGTGCGTCGCGGCGGGGATCGCGAAGGTGCTCGCGTCGGACTCGACGACGCGGGTCACGTTGGATGCGAGCGAACGCGCGGCGAGGTTCATGCGCGCGGCGTCGCAGGACTCGCGCGAGGATTCGACGGCGACGAGGGTCTTGCAGAGCGCGGCGAGGAGCACGGTGAGATTGCCCGCGCCGGCATAGAGCTCGAGGACGCGGGCGTCTTCGCGCGTGCCGAGGGCGCGCTTCGCGAGCGCGGCGACGCGGCGGGCGAGGAGCGCGTTGCCGTCGTCGGAGGCTTGGCCGAAGCCGCCGGGCGCGAGGCGGAGAGGGACGTGGTCGGCGCCGCGCATCCATGGGGTCGGGTCGCCGATCGACGCGGGCTTGGTGGACTCGCCGGACCACACGCGCGCGCCGGCGAGCCAGCCCTCGGTCGTGCCGCGCTCCATGCGACCGAAGCACGCGGCGGCGAGCGGGCCGCTCCACGTGAGCTCGATCACGCCGGGGCGCGGGGAGCCATCGCGGGCGGCGAACGCGCCGAGAGCGAGCTGCGCGTCGCCGTGGCCGTGGGCGCCTTCGAGGATCGACGCGACGCGCGCGCGGAGGCTCTCGAGCTCCGGCGTGAGGACGGCGCAGCGCCCCACCTCGACGGGCTCGTGCGAGCCGGCTTCGTTCATGCCGACGATGGCGCGGCCGCCCGACGCTCGCGCGTGGATGCGCGCGCGCGTTCGGTACGCGAGCGGCGACGGCGCGGCGTGGGCGACGATTTCGACCTCGCGCCACGCGGCGGGGAGCGCGGCGCGCAGTTGATCGACGTGCGCGCGCGATTGGGCTTCGCCGGT
>DASYCF010000258.1:0-2981 GCA_036500365.1 Byssovorax sp. | reverse complement strand
CGCTCGCTCGCCGACAACATCACGCTCGCGAAGGAGCTCGGCGCGGACGTCGTGCGGCTCGAGGGGGCGGACGTCGCCGAGGCGCTCGCCCGGTTCGCGCGCGAGCAGGCGATCACCCACGCGATCTTCGGGCGCACGCGGGACGCCGCGTGGGTGACGCGGTTCAAGGGCTCCGTGCTCGAGCGCTTCATGCGCCTCGCGCCGGAGGTCGACGTGCTCGTCGTCGGCACGCGGGAGGACGAGCCGTGAAGCGCATCCTGCTCCTCGAGCACGACGCGACGACGCGCGGCCTCGTCCGGCGGATCCTCGGCGCCACGGGCGGCGTCGTCACGGCGGCGACGGCGATCGACGCGGTCCCTCCCGCCGCCGCGTTCGACGCGGCGATCGTCGACGAGGTGGCCGGCGCGGGCGACGTGCTGGACGAGCTCGGCCGCGTCCGCGCGCGCTACCCGACGCTGCCCGTCGTGCTCACGGGGACGCTGCTCTCGGCGACGGTGCTGCTCGAGGCGATGCGCCTGGGCGTCGCGGAGGCGGTGCCGAAGCCCTTCACGCCGGCCGAGCTCCGGGACGCGGTGGGTCGCGCGCTCGCCCGCACCCGGGATCGCGGCGACGCGCTCGAGTTCTCCGCCGCGGTGCAGCTCGCGCGGGCCGCGCTCGTGTCGGGCGCGCCACACGACGCGCGCGACGTGCTCGCCCACGCGCACGCGCGCGCCCCGCTCGACGCCGAGGCGATGGCGCTCGAGGGCCTCTTGGCCGAGATCGAGGGCCGCGACGACGACGCCGGGCGCGCCTACCGCGCAGCGCTGGCGCTCCGGCACGACGAGGACGACCTGCCGCCGCACCCGCTCGAGGGCCTCGCGCGCCTCGCCGCGTACGGCGACGCGCGGCCGATCGCGCGGCTCCCCGGCGACTTTCGCGGCGCCGACGTGTGGGTCGCCGCGCAGGCCTCCGACCTCGCCGCGCCGCCGCCCGCGATCGCGAGGTCGCCCCGCTGGATCGCCTTGATCCCGCTCGGCCTCGAGGACGGCGCGCGCGCAGTGTACGTGCGCGCCGACGCGGGCCACGCCTTCGCGCTCGTGGCCGGGACCGCCCGCGGCGACGCGGCGGCGCGCGCGGTCGCGGCGCTCGGGCTCGGCCCGGTCGAGCTCGGGGCGGCTGCGTCGTGAGCCGCGCGCGCCTCGGCCGCGAGGAGACGCTCGCGCTCGCGCACGAGCTCCGCACGCCCCTTACGTCGCTCGCGCTCGCCGTCGGCCTCTTGCGCGCCGAGCGCGGCGCCGGCCACCAGCGCGAGCTCGTCGACGGCATGGCCGAGGACGTCGAGCGACTGCAGGCGCTCGTCGATCGCACCCTTCACGTCGATCGTCTCGGCTCGTACGCCGGGCCGCTCGTGCGCACCGACGTCGACCTCGCCGACGTGGTCGCGCGCGCGCTCCCGCCCCTCCGCCGCCAGGCCGCCGGCCACCAGGTGCGCGTCGCCGAGCACCTCGAGCCGCACGCCGTCGTGCGCGCCGACGCGGCGAAGCTCGGCTGGATCGCGGCGAGCCTCGTCGGCAACGCGCTCCGCTTCACGCCGCCGGGCGGCGCGGTCCGCGTGCGCGTCTTCGCCCGCGGCGCTCGCGCCTTCGTCCGCGTAGCCGACGCAGGGCCCGGGATCGCCGCCGAACGCCGCCGGGCCGTCCTCGGGCGTGAGGCCGGCGGGACGCTGTTCCTCGTGCGCGAGATCGTGAGCGCGCACGGCGGCGCGCTTCGCCTCTGGTCGCGCGTCGGCCGCGGGGCCACGTTCACGGTCGTCCTCCCCATCGCGCCGAGCCACGAGCCGTCATGAAGCGAGAAGCACGCGTCCTGATCGTCGACGACGAAGACGGCATCCGTCGCACGCTGCGCCTCTGCCTCGAGGGCGCGGGCTACGCCGTGACCGTCGCGTCGAGCGGCGAGTCCGCGGTCGCGATGGCGAAGCGGGCGCCGCCCGATCTCGCGCTCGTGGACCTGCGGCTCGGCGGCCTCGACGGCATCGGCGTCCTCTCCGCGCTCGCGCACGAGGCGCCCGCGACGACCGTCGTCTTGATGACCGCGTACGCGACGATCGACAACGCCGTCGACGCGATGCGGAAGGGCGCGGTCGACTACCTGCCGAAGCCGTTCACGCCCGCGCAGGTGCTGCACGTCGTGTCGCGCGCGCTCGAGGGCAAGCGCCTCCGCGCCGAGCTCGCCGAGCTGTCCGGCGGCGCGTCGCGGCGCATCCGCCCGCGCCTCGCGACGAAGTCCGCGGCGTTTCGCGCGGTGATCGAGCTCGTCGAGCGCGCCGCGCCGACGGACGCGACCGTCGTCCTGCTCGGCGAGACCGGCACGGGAAAGGGCCTGCTCGCGCGGCACCTCCACGCGCTCTCGCCGCGCAAGGAGCGGCCGTTCGTCACGTTCAACGGCGCCGTCGTCTCGCCGACGCTCGTCGAGAACGAGCTCTTCGGCCACGCGAAGGGCGCGTTCACCGGCGCCGACGGCGCCCGCGTCGGCCACGTCGAGGCGGCGGCGAACGGCACGCTGTTCCTCGACGAGGTCGGCGACCTCCCGCGCGAGTCGCAGGGCAAGCTGCTGCGCCTGCTCGAGGAGCACGAGTACGTGCGCGTCGGCGACACCGAGCCGCGCCGCTCCGACGCGCGCGTCATCGCCGCGACGCACCACGATCTCCAGGCCGCCGTCGCGAGCGGCGCGTTCCGCGAGGACCTCTATTACCGGCTCGCCGTCGTGTCGGTCCGCGTGCCGAGCCTGCGAGAGCGGCGCGAGGACATCGAAGGGCTCGCCGAGGGCATCGTGCACGACCTCGCGCTCGCGCAGCGCAGGGAGCCCGCGACGATGAGCCCTGCGTTCCTCGAGGCGATCGAGGCGTACGCGTGGCCCGGCAACGTGCGCGAGCTCGTCAACGTGCTCGAGCGCGCGTTGATCCTGTCGTCGGGCGCCGCCCTCGACGTCGAGCTCCTGCCGGC
>DASYCF010000257.1:0-10137 GCA_036500365.1 Byssovorax sp. | reverse complement strand
CGCTCGAATCGCGGTGATTTCCAGGACTTGTGGCGGGGTGTACCCTCCTGGGCCGTGCGCATCCGCCTCAACCGCGCGGCCGCCGTGGCGGTCCGGCGCGGCGCCCCCTGGGTGTACCGCGACGCCCTCGGCGGCCGTGACAACCCCCCGCTCCATCCCGGCGACGCCGTCGAGCTCTCCGACGAGACGGGCGCGTTCCTCGCCCACGCGTACGCGGATCCTGCGTCGGCCATCGCGCTGCGCGTGACGTCGCGGAAGAAGGACGAGCGCTTCTCGGCGGCGCTCCTCGGGGCGCGCGTGCGCGCGGCGATCGCGCGGCGCGACGGCATGTTCGACGAAGCCGACACGAACGCGATGCGCCTCTGCAACGGCGAGGGCGACGGCGCGCCCGGCGTCGTCGTCGATCGGTACGCGCACGTCGCCGTCGTGCGCCTGGACACGCCGGCGCTCGCGCGCGTGGTCGAGGCCGCGGCCGACGCCATCGCGCGGGAGCTCGCCGCGCGCGGTGTCACGTCGCTCGCGCTCCACCGCGGCCGCGACGAGGCGAAGGGCGGCGGCTCCAAGATCACGGAGCTCCGCGGTTCGAAGCCGCCGGACCGCGTCGAGGTGGTCGAGCGCGGCGTGCGGATGGAGGTCGACCTCGCGCGCGGGCAGAAGACCGGCGCGTTCCTCGACCAGCGCGAGGACCGCGCGCTCGTGCGAGCGCTCGCGCGCGGGCGCCGGCGCGCGCTCAACTTGTTCAGCTACGCGGGGGGCTTCTCGATCGCGGCGGCGCTCGGCGGCGCGGCGCGCGTGACCTCCGTCGACCTCGCCGCGGCCGCGCACGCGACGGCGCAGCGCACGTTTCGGCTGAACGAGGTCGACCCCGGCGCCCACGCGTTCGTCGCGGCGGACGCGTTCACGTTCCTCGAGAAGGCGCGCGCCGAAGGCCAGCGCTTCGATCTCGTCGTCAGCGACCCGCCGAGCTTCGCGCCGAACGAGAAGAGCCGCCCGCGCGCGCTCGCCGCGTACAGGAAGCTCCACGGCGCGTGCGCCGCGGTCCTCGCCGAGGGCGGCGTCTTCTGTGCCTCGAGCTGCTCGAGCCACGTCGACGCCGAGGCGTTCCTCGCGACCCTCGACGCCGAGGCGACGGGGCGCGGCGATCTCCGCGTGCTCGACGTGCGGGGAAACCCGCCGGACCACCCGACCCTCCCCGGCTGGCCGGAGGGCCGCTACCTCAAGTTCGCAGTGCTCGGCTGACCGGAAGCGCGCGAGGCCACCTCGCGGTCGAGCGCGCAGAGCACGCTCACGGAGCCGCGGACGCGGCGTCGGCGCGAAACGCGCACCTTCTGCGGGCGGGCTGGCTCACTGCGACGCGGCGCCTACAACGCTTTCCACTCCGCGCCTCACGTGGTAGTTGGCCCGCGCCGAGGTCCCAAAGCCTGCCCATGACCCCGACTCAAGTCGCCGTTTTCGCCTCGCCCATCACGCTCGACGCGGACCTGAGCTTCCTCGCTCAATTCGCGCTGTTCGGCGTGTTCATCCTGTTGCTCAAGCCGCTGCTCTTCGATCCGCTCCTGCGGGTGTTCGAGGAGCGCGAGCGGCGCACCGAGGGCGCGAAGAAGGAGGCGCGCGCGATGGACCGCGAGGCGGCCGATCTGCTCGCGCGCTACGAGGCGGAGCTCGATCGCGTGCGCCGCGAGGCCGGCGTCGAGCGCGATCGCCTCCGCGGCGAGGCGGCGAAGCTCGAGGCGAACATCATGGCCGAGGCGCGCGCCGAGGCGGCGCAGATCCTCGACGAGGGCAAGGCCCGCATCGCGAAGCAGGTGGGCGAGCTCCGCGCCGAGCTCGAGGCGATGAAGCCCGCGCTCGCGGCCGAGATCGCGGGCAAGCTGCTCGAGCGCGAGGTCCGCTCGTGAGCGCGCGTCGCTTCACGTGGATCGCCGGCGCGCTCGCCGCGGCGTCGATCTCGACGTTCGCGCTCGCGCAGCAGCCGCCGCCGCCTTCGCAGCGCGTCCCGCAGCCGGGGCAGCCCGGTCAGGCGCAGCCGGGGCACAAGCCTTCGCCCAACGATCCTGACGTGCAGGCGCGCATCCAGCAGCTCCTGCAGCAGCGGATGCAGCACCAGCAGGGGGCGCCGGGCGGTCGCCCGCCGCGGCCCGGTGGTCCGCTCCCCATCGGCGGCCTGCCCGGCTCGCACGCGAGGCCGCCGGCGCACGCGGCCCCCCACGCCGCGCACGCCGTACACGCCGAGGAGCCCCACCACCCGGACGAGGAGCACTGCCCCGGCCACGGGCCCGACGACCCGCCGCCGCCGCCGAACTGGTGGCACGGCATGCTGATGGCCAACACGGAGCGCGCCAAGGAGGGCGGCTTCGTGAACCAGCTCCTCTTCCGCTACGAGAACGAGGAGAACCCGTGCGACCCGCGCAACGAGGCGCCCCCGTTCGCGGCCACGGTGCTGAACTTCGCGGTCCTGCTGCTCGTGCTCTACAAGTACGGCAGGAAGCCGCTCTCCGACGCGCTGGCGAAGCGCCGCGAGACGATCATGGCGGACATCGACACCGCCACGCGCCTCAAGGAAGAGGCCGAGGATCGCCTCGCCGAGTACGAGGAGAGCTTCGAGAACCTCAGCGAGAAGCTCGAGGGCATGCGCCGCGAGTACGCCGACCAGAGCGAGGCCGAGAAGCGCCGCATCGTGGACGAGGCCGAGGAGCGGCGCGCCCGCATGCGCAAAGACGCGCAGTTCCGCATCGAGCAGGAGCTCAAGCAGGCCAAGGCGGACCTGCTGCGCGAGGCCGTCGCGGCGAGCGCGGCCGCGGCCGAGGCGCTCGTCGTCGCCCGCATGACGACCGACGATCACGAGCGCATCGCCGAGGACTACCTGAAGGCGCTCGGCCCCGCCGTGAAGCGCGGCGCCGCCGCGACGACGCTCGGAGGTGCAGCGTGAGCCAGGAGTCGATCGCGCGCCGCTGGGCGAGCGCGCTCTACGAGCTGGGCAAGGAGACGAGCTCGCTCGTCGACCTGAACCGCGACATGGCGAACGTCGCCGCGGCGTACGAGCTCAGCGACGAGCTCCGCGACGCGCTCTCGAACCCGCTCGTCGCCGAGGCCTCGCGCGAGGCGATCCTCGCCGACCTCGGCGCGCGCCTCGGCATCGGCGATACGGCGCGCCGCGCGCTCGGCCTGCTCGCGCGCAAGCGCCGCCTCCCGATCCTGCGTGAGCTCGCGGCGCAGCTCGCGCGGATGACCGACGACGACGCGGGCCTCGTGCGCGCGAGCGTGACGAGCGCCGCGCCGCTCTCCGAGGCGTACCTCGGCCGGCTCCGCGCCGAGCTCGAGAAGGCGAGCGGCAAGCGGGTGACGCTCGAGCACAAGCTCGACCCTTCGCTCCTCGCCGGCGTGGTCACGCGCATGGGCGATCTCGTCATCGACGGGACCCTCAAGGCCCGCCTCCAGGGCTTCCGCGACGCGCTCCTCTGACACGCGCGCACGAACGAACGAACGACAGCCAAGAAGCACATCGAAGCGGCGGCGGCGCCGCGCGAGGACACGAGAACCAACATG
Organism: Byssovorax sp.; assembly: GCA_036500365.1. GTDB lineage: Bacteria > Myxococcota_A > Polyangia > Polyangiales > Polyangiaceae > DASYCF01. The sequence goes on along the minus strand of DASYCF010000257.1, from coordinate 6,591 downwards.
CAGCTCCGCGCCGAAGAGATCTCCCAGATCATCAAGAAGCAGATCCAGAGCCTCGACAAGGCCGCGACCGTCTCCGAGACGGGGACCGTGCTCATGGTCGGCGACGGGATCGCGCGCGTGCACGGCCTCTCGCGGGCCATGGCGGGCGAGCTGCTCGAGTTCACCGGCGAGGGCGGCAAGACTATCGCCGGGCTCGTGCTGAACCTCGAGCAGGACAACGTCGGCGCCGCGCTCTTCGGCGACACGAGCGTCATCAAGGAGGGCGACTCCGTGAAGCGCACGGGGCGCATCATGGACGTGCCCGTCGGCGAGGCGGTCGTCGGCCGCGTCGTGAACGCGCTCGGCGAGCCGATCGACGGCAAGGGCCCCATCGACACGAAGTCGCGCCGCCGCGTCGAGGTGAAGGCGCCCGGCATCATCCAGCGCCAGCCGGTCACCGAGCCGATGCAGACGGGCATCAAGGCGATCGACGCCATGATCCCGATCGGCCGTGGTCAGCGCGAGCTCATCATCGGCGACCGCCAGGTCGGCAAGACCGCCGTCGCCGTCGACGCGATCATCAACCAGAAGGGCAAGGGCGTCTTCTGCATCTACGTCGCGATCGGGCAGAAGCTCTCGACCGTGCGCCAGGTCGTCGACCGGCTCGAGGCGCACGGCGCGCTCGAGTACACGACGATCGTCGCCGCAGGCGCCAGCGAGAGCGCGCCCATCCAGTTCATCGCGCCGTACACCGGCGTGACGATGGGCGAGTACTTCCGCGACACGGGCCGTCACGCGCTCTGCGTGTACGACGACCTCTCGAAGCAGGCCGTCGCGTACCGCCAGCTCTCGCTCCTGCTCCGCCGCCCGCCGGGCCGCGAGGCGTACCCGGGCGACGTCTTCTACCTCCACAGCCGCCTGCTCGAGCGCGCCGCGAAGATGGCCGACGTCTTCTACGTCGTGAAGAAGGGCACCGAGGTGAAGGGCGGCGACTTCACGTTCAAGGGCGTCGACGGCAAGACGCACATCGGCGCGACCGGCATGCACACCGCGAAGGAGAGCGCGTACGAGCTCGTCGACAAGGAGCTCGCGCACAAGCTCGCCGAGGCGAAGGGCGACGACGAGAAGAAGCTCAAGCAGCAGCTCGACGACAAGCTGAAGGCGAGCGACTACGCAATCGTGAAGGAGCCGCACTCGGGCGGCTCGCTCACCGCGCTGCCCATCATCGAGACGCAAGCCGGCGACGTGTCGGCGTACATCCCGACGAACGTGATCAGCATCACCGACGGGCAGATCTTCCTCGAGGCGGATCTGTTCTATTCGGGCGTCCGGCCGGCCATCAACGTCGGCATCAGCGTGAGCCGCGTCGGCGGCAACGCGCAGATCAAGGCGATGAAGTCGATCGCCGGCACGCTGCGCCTCGACCTCGCGCAGTACCGCGCGATGGCCGCGTTCGCGCAGTTCGCGAGCGACCTCGACGCGAAGACCCGCGCGCAGCTCGACCGCGGCGCGCGGCTCGTCGAGATCCTGAAGCAGGGCCAGTACGTGCCGCAGGCCGTCGAGAAGCAGATCCTCATCATCTACGCCGCGACGCAGGGCTTCGTCGACGACCTGCCCGTGTCGGCGCTCTCGCGCTTCGAGGCCGAGCTCTTCAAGCACGTCGAGACGAAGAACCCCGACATCTTCACGGACATCGTGGAGAAGAAGGTCCTCGACGACGACCTCAAGGGTCGCATCAAGAAGTCGATCGAGGCCTTCAAGAAGACGTTCGTGCAAGACGCGAAGAAGGGTTGAGCCCGTGCCCTCGCTCAAGGCCATTCGCAAGCGCATCTCGAGCGTCCAGTCGACGCAGAAGATCACGCGCGCCATGAAGATGGTCGCGGGCGCGCGCCTCAACAAGGCGCAGCAGCGCATCACCGAGCTCCGCCCGTACGCGGTGAAGACGCAGCGGGTGCTCTCCGGCATCGCGTCCGAGCCCGCGCCGGTCGACCTCGCCGACGAGGCGCCCGAGGCAGCTCCGCCGGCGCGCGCCGCGACCGAGCCCGCGCTCAGCGCGTCGACGCCGGAGGTCGAGCTCGAGATCGGCGGCGAGAAGGCCATGCTCCCGAGCGGCCGCAAGAACCCGCTCGACCTCCTCGCGACGCGGCCCGAGAGGCGCGTGCTCCTGCTCGTGGTCACGAGCGACCGGGGCCTGTGCGGCGCGTTCAACGCGAACATCAACAAGCGCGCCGAGCGCGAGTGGCACGCGCGCACCGAGGCGGGGCAGTCCGTGCAGCTCGACGTCGTCGGCCGCAAGGGCAAGGACTACCTCACTCGCCGCAGCGCACCCATCCGCGAGTACCACGCGGGAGTGTGGGACAAGCTCCGCCTCGAGACCGCGCAGCTCGTCGGCGCGAAGGTCCTCGAGCCGTTCTACGCCGCCGAGGTCGACGCGATTTACCTCGTCTACAACGAGTTCAAGAGCGCGATGAGCCAGGCCGTCACGGTCGAGCGCCTCCTGCCCATCCCGCCGAAGGCCAAGCCGACCGAGGGCGAGGCGAACGAGCCCGCGGGCCTGGCCGAGGAGCTCATCTTCGAGCCGCACAAGGACGCGCTCCTGAAGCGCCTCCTGCCCATGTACGTCGACGTCTCGATCCTCCGCGCGCTCTACGAGTCGCAGGCGGGCGAGCTCGGCGCGCGCATGACCGCCATGGACGCGGCGACGAAGAACGCGAAGGAGATGATCGGCAGCCTGACGCTCCAGTACAACAAGGCACGTCAAGCGGCGATCACGAAGGAGCTGATGGAGATCATCGGCGGCAGCGAGGCGCTGAAGGAATAACGGCGTCCGCGCGTGCTCCTCCCCATCAACAAGGATCATCCCGAGCCGCGCAAGATCAAGCGCGCCGCCGAGCTCCTCGAGAAGGGCGCCGTGATCGGTTATCCGACCGACACGGTGTACGGCCTCGGCTGTGATCTCTATTCGAAGGGCGCGATCGAGCGCCTCTATCAGATCAAGGGCATGCAGCGCGACAAGAGCCTCGCGTTCATCTGCCCCGACCTGAGCGACATCTCGCGCTACGCGATCGTCGAGAACGCGGCGTACCGCGTGCTCAAGCGCTGCTTGCCGGGGCCCTACTGCTTCATCCTGCAGGCGACGCGCGAGGTGCCGAAGATGGTGCAGACGAAGCAGAAGACGGTCGGCATCCGCGTGCCGAACCACGCCGTCACGATCGCGCTCGTGCGCGAGCTCGGCCGCCCGCTCATCAGCACGACGGCGGCGCGTCAGGGCGAGGAGCCCATGATCGACCCGTCCGAGATCGACGACGCCTTCCCGGGCCTCGACCTCGTGCTCGACGCCGACACGGGCGGCGTGGAGCCGACGACGATCGTCGACCTCAGCCAGGGAGACATGCGCATCGTGCGCGAGGGTGCGGGCCCGCTCGACGCGCTCGGCTGAGCCAGAGCGTGCCAGCGCAGGCGAGCTCTCGATCCGCGGCGCGGCTCGACATCGCGCGAAATCGCGCCGAATCAGCGCCGTGCGGCGTTGGCACGAGAGGTGCCACGTCGCCGCACATGCGCACGACTCCTTCGCTCTCGGCTCTGCACATCGGCTTCTTCACGATCGCGCTCGCGACGGTCACCGTCCTCGGCGGCGCGGCGGCGGGCTGCTCCGCCGAGGTCACCGAATCCGGCACCGATCCTTCGACGACCGCGTCGACCGGAGATCAGCAGTCGACGTCGGGCGGGACCGGCGGAGGCGACCCCACGATGGTCACGACCGCCTCGTCGTCGTCGGGCGGGGTCACGTGTGACGGCGACCAGCTCGACCTGTGCCCGGGCGTCGGCTCGGGCTTCGTCATCCGTTGGGGCGACGTCCCGATGGGCGGCGTCAGCGGCGGCAGCTCCACGGCGACGGGCGGCGGCCCGAACCCGGACGATCTGCTCGTCGTCATTTACCAGTCGCCCACGAACCCCCTCACCTGCGCCGAGCCGTTCGGCCCGTCGGACGCGTGCGTCGACTACAGCTCCGTCTCGTTCACCGTACATCCGGACGACCTCGACAGCGTGAGCCTGATCGACCTCGCCAGCGTCAACGCGCTCTCGAGCATGGAGACCTCGGAGTGCGAAGGCGGCGGAGGCACGGTGTCGTCGGGGAAGGTCGGCTTCTTCCACCAATCGAACGGCGTGCTCGCCCTGAACCTCCTGGGCGACCCGGGCCAGACGACGCTCGAGAGCGGCAAGTACGAGCTCGGCGTCTGCCCGACGAGCGACTGACCTCCTCAACGGAAGAGCGCCAGAGCCTTCGTCGCGGTCGCGACGACTCCCCACGTGAGCGGCGCGACGACCACGAGCCAGGCGGTCGCGATGACGAGCGGGCTCGTCGTCGCCGCCGCGGCGCGGCCCGAGGCGGGCGTCGGCTCGGTCGACGGCGCGTCGCCGCGCGCGCGAGAGAGCTCGTCGGCGGACAGGTGATGTCGCGCGTCGACCGGGCGCACGAGCAGGTTGACGACGAGGCCGACGACGAGGAGCCCGGCCATGATGCGCAGCGTGCGATCGTAGACGTCCGTCTTCGGCACGCCGTGGGCCAGCGCGTCGCCGCGGAGGTAGTTGACCAGCACGGGCCCTGCCACGCCCGCCGCCGACCACGCCGTGAGCAGGCGCCCGTGGATGGCGCCGACGAACTCCGCGCCGAAGACGTCCGCGAGGTACGCCGGCACCGTCGCGAAGCCGCCGCCGTAGAGCGTGAGCGCGACGGCGAACCCCGCGACGAAGAGCGGGACGCTGCCGGCCTTGCCCGCGAGCGGCACGGTCCAATAGAGGATCGGGCCGAGCACGAAGAACGCCGCGTAAGTGGCCTTGCGCCCGATTCGATCGCTCACGGAGGACCAAAAGAATCGGCCTACCATGTTGAAGAGCGAGAGCAGGCCGACGAAGCCTGCTGCCATCGCCGCGTCCACGTGGTCCTTGAAGACCTCTTGAATCATGGGCGACGCCTGGCCGAGCACGCCGATCCCCGCCGTGACGTTGAGGAAGAGCACGAGCCAGAGGAGGTAGAACTGCGGCGTTCGCAGCACCGTGTCGACGTGGACCTCGGCGGCGGTGCGCAGGCGCGCCGCGCCCTCCGGCGCAGGCGTCCAGCCCGCCGGGCGATAGCCCTTCGGCGGCACGCGCAGCGTGAGCGCGCCCACCATCATCGCGACGAAATACACGGCGCCGAGCACGACGAACGTGGGCGCGACGCCGCTCGACGTCGGCGAGGCGAAGGCGCGGAGGAGGCGCTCGGAGAGCGGGCTCGCGATCATCGCGCCGCCGCCGAAGCCCATGATGGCCATTCCCGTCGCCATGCCGCGCCGATCGGGGAACCATTTGATCAGCGTGGAGACGGGGGTGATGTAGCCGAGGCCGAGGCCCGCGCCGCCGATCACGCCATAGCCGATCAAGAGCAGCGCGAGGCTGTGGAGCTCGACGCCGAGCGCCGAGACGAGGAAGCCCGCGCCCCACGCGCACGCGGCGACGACGCCGCTCGTGCGCGGGCCCACGCGCTCGAGCCACCGCCCGCCGAACGCCGCGGAGAGGCCGAGGCAGACGATCGCGAGGGTGAAGACCCAGCCGATTTGCGTGATCTTCCAGTCTTCCGCGGTCGACGTCGTCACGCCCACGACGCGCGTGAGCGGCAGGTTGAAGACGCTGAACGCATAGGCCTGCCCGATCGACAGGTGAATCGCGAGCGCCGCCGGCGGGACGAGCCAGCGGCTGTGGCCAGGACGTGCGACGGGCGGGCTCGCCGGCATGCCGCACGGTCGCGCGCCGCAAGGCGCCGCGTCAATGCGCGACGACGTGACGAACGCGCGCCGACGCCGATAGGCTGGCGACCGCATGAGCTCGGGCCCGAACCTGACGCCGGGGCGCATCCTGCCGCTCGAGCAGGTGAGGTCCATCCTGCGCGCGCGGCTCGAGGACGAGGCGCGCATCCTCGACACGCTCGTCGCCGAGGCGTCCGCCGGGCGCATGCACCCCGAGCTCTGGCGCGCGCTCCACGAGGCGGCGTCGCGCGACGACCTCTTGCCCGAGGTCGCGTTCGCGTACGAGCAGCTCACGCGGAGCAAGCGCCTCCGCGCCGCGCCCGCGCCCGTGCAGGCCGAGACGCTCATGCACGCGGCGCGCTTCTTCTCCGAGGTGTTCGGCGACAACGACGGCGCGACGGAGTGCCTCGAGCGCGTCGTCGCCTTGGTGCCCGATCACGCCGAGGCGATCCCGCAGCTCGAGCGCCTGCTCATCGCCGCACAGAACTGGGCCGCGCTCGCGGAGCTCTACACGCGCACGGCGCCCGCTCGATCGGATCCCAAGGAGAAGATCGCGCTCCTCACGCGGGCCGCCGAGCTCCTCGATCGCGATCCGGCCGAGGGCGCGCGCGTCACCGAGCTCTACGAGCAGCTGCTCGAGATCGAGCCGAACCAGCCGCGGATCCGCCGCGCGCTCGAGACGCGCTACCTCGTCGCGGGGCGCCCCGCCGACGCCGCGCGCTTCCTCGAGCGGGTCCTCGCCGGCACGGCGCCGCTCGACGACGCCGAGGCGTTCGCGGTCCGCACGCGCCTCATGGGGCTCTACGCGGGCGAAATCGCCGACGCC
>DASYCF010000256.1:0-3410 GCA_036500365.1 Byssovorax sp. | reverse complement strand
GCGTGATGTGAGCCCGAGCGCGACGACCAGACGAACAGGACGACGACCGCGATCGCGACGACGAAGAGGGCGCTCGCCGCGATGAGAAGGCGCCGCGCGCCCGCCGCCTTGAGGAGCGCGAGGGTCGACGGCGGGAGCGCGGTGTCGCGCGCCGCGCTCGTCGGCGGAGGCACGCTCGGTCCGGCCGTCGCGACGCCGAGCACGCCGTCGATCTCCTGGCAGAGCGCGCCGACGTCGGCGGGCCGATGCTTCGGCAGGAGCGAGAGCGCGCGCGACAGCACGGCCTCGAGCGGCGCGCCGACGTCCACGCCGCGCGACTTCGGCGTCGGCCCGTGCTCCTGCACCGCGGCGCCGTCGGCGTCGTCGAGCGATTTCCCCGTGAGGAGCTCCGTGAACACGAGCGCGAACGAGTAGACGTCGGTCCACGCGCCCGTCGGCCCCGAGAACACCTGCTCGGGCGCGGCGTACGCGCGGGAGAACGACTGCCGCGTCGCCATGGTCGCCGGGCGCGCGGCGCCGAGCTGCGTGGACTTCGCGATGCCGAAATCGAGCACGACGAGCTCGCCGCTCGCGTGGTCCCGCACGAGGTTCGACGGTTTGAGGTCGCGGTGCGCGATGCCCTCGGCGTTCGCGTAGGCGACCGCGCGCGCCGCGGGCCGGAGCAGGCGCCACGCGTCGTCGGGGCGCATCGGCGTCTTCACGGCGCCGTTCGCGACGAGATCGCGCAGCGTGTCGCCGTCGCACCACGAGAGCACCATCCACGGCAGACCGGTCGTCTCGAGCTCGCCCGCGTCGAGCACGGCGACGATGTTCGGGTGCTTGAGCCGCGCGAGCAGCCGCGCCTCGGCGAGGAACGACTTCACCTCGTCGGCGCGGTGCGCGGCGTCGTCGAAGCGAGCCGCGAGCAGGAGCTTGATGGCGATGGGCACGTCGAGCACGAGGTGTCGTCCGAGGTACACCTCGCCGAAGCCGCCACGCCCGACGGCGCGCTCGACGCGGTAGCGCCCCGCGAGCACCGCCCCAGGCTCGAGCCCGCCCTCGGACATCCGACGTTTCTAGTCGAGGGGCGCGCCGGACGCGACTCCGCGTCGACGATCGTCGCCGGGCGCCGCGAGAACGAATAGCGTTCCGCGCATGGACACGACCTCGATCGGCCCGCTCCGCGTGCGCGCGCTCGGCCGCGGCGACGCGGGCGGCCCCGCGATCCTGCTCTGTCACGGCTTCGGCGCGCCCGGCGACGATCTCGTCGGGCTCGGCCGCGCGCTCGACGTCGGCCGTGGCGTGCGGTGGTTCTTCCCCGAGGCGCCGATCGTCGTCGACTTCGGCGGCGGGATGACCGGCCGCGCGTGGTGGGAGATCGACCTCGGGTCGCTCGTCGAGGCGCAGGCGCGGGGCGACATGCTGCGCCTCGCCAAGGAGGATCCGCCGGGCGTCGCGACGGCGCGCGGCCTCCTCGAGGAGACCCTCGACGAGCTCGAGCGAGCCCACGGCGTCGCCCGCGACAAGCTCGTGATCGGCGGCTTCTCGCAGGGCGCCATGCTCGCGACCGAGGTCGCGCTGAACGCCGAGCGGCCGTTCGCCGGCCTCGCGGTGCTCTCGGGCGCCCTCCTCGCGCGCGAGCGCTGGTCGAAGCTCGCGATCGCGCGCGGCGCGGCGATCCACGCGTTCCTCACGCACGGCAAGGCCGACCCGATGCTCCCGTTCGGCGGCGGCGAGGCGCTCCGCGATCTGCTGACGGCGAGCGGCGCCGACGTGACGTGGGTCGCGCACGGCGGCCAGCACGAGATCCCGCCGCCCGCGCTCGACGGGCTCGTCAACTTCGCGCGCGCCGCGTTCGCGCGCTGACGCGCGGCTCGCCCGCGCTCTCGCCGTCGGCTAGGCGTCGCTGCCGGGCTCGAGCGCGGCGACGCGCGCGAAGCCCACGGCGACGAGGCTCCCGTCGTCCCGCGCGACCACGGCGCCGAAGCGGCATTTCTCGACGAGCTTGCCGACGCCCTCGCTCTCGCCGTCGCGGCAGGCGACGCGATCGCCCTCGGCCAGCTGGGCGAAGCGGCGCGCGGCCTCGCTCACCTTGGCGAGGTCGGCGGGGATCGCCGCGTCGACCGCCCGCGTCTCGGCGCGCGGGAGCTGGCGCACGAAGCCCGCGCTCGTCCACACGCTGAGCTCGTCGCCGCGGACGAACAGCGTCACGCCGAGCCTCCCCTGCCCGCCCTCGTCGACGAACCCGACGAGATCACCGACGCCCGCGTCGCTCGCCGCGCGTCCGCCGAGCCGCGCGCGCGCCGCGTCGAGCCGCGATGGCGCGGCGGGACCTGCGACGGGCAGCGAAAATTTACGCGACAACGTGGCGCTACGGAGCCTGGCAGAACTTGTTGATGCCGTCGACCAGCGGGTCCTCTTGCTTGACGGCCTTGTCCATCGCCGCCTGCGCGGTGGTGATCTTGGCGACGTCCTTCGCCTCGGCCGCGGCGGCCATCTCGCGCGCCGTCTTCGCGACGTCCTTCGCCATGGCCTGGTAGTCGGTGTTGTACTTCTTGAGCTCGGGGATCGTGAGCTCGACCTTCGCCGAGTCGCCCGCGACCTTGTCCATCGCGTCGGCGAGGGCCTTCAGATCGGCGACGCCGTTCTCGTCGGTCGCGGACTTCGTGCCCTTCTGCAGGCTGTTCACGCCGTCGTTGATGACGCGGATCATCGCGTTGCACTCGGTGACCTTCTTCTGGCCACAGCCGGCGAGCAGGGACGCCGTCACCGCGAAGCCGAGGACCTGCCCGAAACCGATGCGCATCTCGTGTTCTCCCTCGCGGCGGTGCGCACGCTTACGCGCGCGTCGCGCGAATCCAATAACGTCCAAGCGCGCGAAGCGCAAACGAAACCGCGCCAGCGCCGCGTCAGCGAACGCGCCAGTTGCCCTGGAAAGATCGGCCCACGTCGTCGGCGGTCGGGTCCGTCACGATGAGCTCGGGGCGCCCGTTCTGCGCGTAGAGGATCGTGTTCTGACGGAAGACGCGCCCGAACGAGATCGCCTCTTCGCGATCCATCGCGTGGACGAAATACGCCGGCTCGCGCCACACGCCCTCGGGCTCTGCCTCGGAGCCGACGCACGGCTCGACGCGATAGCAGCCGAGGATCAAGAGGTCGCGCAAGACGACGTGCCGCTGCTCGTTCACGCGGCGCGGCAGCAGCATCGACCGCGGGTTGTACGCGGTGAGCACGGCGAAGCGCCGGTGGAGGAGCTCGGGCAGGCCGCCGAGGTCCTTCGCGATCTCGCCGTCGAGCGACGCGCGCACGGGACCTCCCGTCGCGGGGAACTCGTAGACGGTCGAGAGGTACGAGCGGAGCAGCGCTTGATCCATGGCGGGCCTCGGGCAGGCCTTCGTACCACGCGCGCTCGCGGCACCAAATCGTCGTGA
>DASYCF010000255.1:0-2656 GCA_036500365.1 Byssovorax sp. | reverse complement strand
CACGGGATCGACGCCCGGCGGCAGCTTCACGAGCATCGAGTCGGCGAACGGCACGCGCACGAGATCGCTGCCGAGGCCGCCGTATTCGGTGCCCGACATCGGCGCGAGGCCGTACGACGCGAGCTTCGGCACGCCGGCGCAGTACGCGCCCTGGTCCTTCTTGCAGCGCGCGCACGTCCCGCAGCGAATCTGGAACGGCACGACCACGGCGTCGCCGGGCTTCACCGTGTTCACGGCGTCGCCGACGTCGACGACCTCGGCGGTGCCCTCGTGGCCGAGCGCGAACGGGCCCGAGATGGGCGCCCGCCCGCGCGCGATGACGAAGTCGAGGTCGCAGCGCGACGTCGCGAGCATGCGCACGATCGCCTCGCCCGCCCCGCCGAGCTTGGGCTCGGGCTTGTCCCGGAACTCGACCTTCCCCGCCTCGACGAACGTGAGCTCGCGCATGCGAGGCTCGCTACTCGCGATCGACGAGCGAAGGAAGCGCGAGACGTTCGGGCGCGACGCGCGTCGCCTCCGCGTGCGATCCTCGTCTCGTGCGCTCCGCCTGGATCACGATGCTGCTCGGCGTCTGCGCGTGCGCGCCCGCGGCCGACGCGAACGGCGGGGCGGGAGGAGCGGGCGGCGACGCCGCGGACTGCGCGGATCGATTCGACGGGTCGCCGCTCGGCGTCGCGTGCGGCGCGCTCGTCGACGCCGAGGGTCGAACGGTGCTCCTGCATGGCGTCAACGCGCGCGTCGAGGGCGTGTTCGACGACGCGCTGCCGGACGGGACGCTCACGATCGGCGCCATCCCGGCGTTCGGCGCGGACGACGCGGCGGCGATGCGCGCGATGGGCTTCGACGCGCTGCGCCTGCCGATCCACTGGAGCCTCCTCGAGCCGACCGAGACCGGCGGCTTCGACGACGGTTACCTCGACGCGGTGGCGCGCGTCGTCGACGTGTGCGGCGCCGCGGGCGTGCTCGTGGTCGTCGACGTGCACCAGGACGGCTACACGAAGTTCATCGGCGACGACGGCGCGCCGCTCTGGGCGACGATCCCCGCCCCGCCCCCGCGCGACGCGACCGATCCGAACCGCGACATCTCGACCGCCGCGATGGACGCGTTCGACACGCTGCTCGGCAGCGCACCGGGCAGCCCGGCGCTGCAGGCCCGGTTCGCGGCGATGCTCTCCCACGTCGCGGCGCGCTTCGCGGGCGACGCGGCCGTCGTCGGCTTCGAAGTGCTCAACGAGCCGCTCGCCGAGCAGGCGGACCTCGACCGCTTCCACCGCACGATGATCGCGGCCGCGCACGGCGCGGCGCCGAAGAAGCTCGTGTTCTTCGAGCCATCGGCGACGCGCAACGTCCTCGACACGGGCCCGCTCGGCAGCGGCTCGCTCGGCGCGGGCTCGGTGTACGCGCCGCACGTCTACACGCGCGTGTTCGTCGGCGGCGACGCGGGCATCACGAAGGAGCTCCTCACGAACTCGAACGTGTCGGCGCGTCAGGAGGCCGAGAGCTACGATGCGCCGCTCGCGATCACGGAGTACGGCTTCAGCCCGTCCGACCCGCTGTTCGCCGACTACATCCGCTGGCAAGAGCAGCTGCAAGAGGAGCAGCTCGCGAGCTCGTTCTTCTGGGTGTGGAAGGAGGAGAGCCTCGGCAGCTGGGGCTTCTACGACTTCGACGAGGCGACGGGCGCGGCGACGCAGCGCCCCGCCATCGTGTCCGAAGTGGCGCGCGTCCGGCTCGAGGCGGCGCCAGGCAAGCTCACGGCCGCGGCCTACGACGACGCGAGTCGCACATTCGAGGCGCGCTACGACGGCTCGGCGACGATCACCGCCGATGCGATCGTGTCGATCGGCGCGACGGCGAATTTCATGATGTATGACGCGACGTGCGACGGCGCGCCCATCGCACACGACGGCGCCGACCCCGTGCACCTCGCGTGCGCAGGGCCGGGTTCCCACACGCTGCGCCTCGTCGCTCGGTAGCCACATCGCGTAACGGCGCGGTCTCAAGGGACGCAGACCTTCTTGGCGGTGCATGGCGCTCCGCCGCCCACGTTGGGGCTGTCGAGCACGTCTTGGCACGTCGTGCCGGCAGGACACGTTTCGCCTCCTCCGCAGGCGACGGCCGGCGTACAGGTGAAGGGCGGAGCGAGGACACCACCGCTGAAGCGACAGAAGGAGTCACCGGGGCAGTCGGCGTTGCAGGTGCAGGGCGGCGCCGTGCAGACCTGGTGCGGCGCGCCGACCGGGTCCGTCACCGTGGAGCAGGCCGCGTCCTGACCGCAGTCGGCCTGCGACGTGCACCGCCCGACGTCGAAGCACCGGGCGAGGCCGAACGCCTCGTGAATGCAGATCTCGCGAGCGGCGCAGTCGTCGTCGTCGTTGCAGGGCGGCGTCCCAGCATTCTCGAAGGAAAACGGGCTGAACGGAGAAATATCGCAGCTCGCGAGCAGCAGGACGGCGAGGCGCGTCGCCACGCGCTGCACGAATCGACGACCAAGGCTCATTGGCACACCGACTTCTGCGCGCAGGGTGCGCCGCCGTCGCGGCTCGTGCTCACAAGCTTGGTGCGACACGTCGTCCCGTGCGGGCACGGCTGCCCGTCACCGCAGGCCTGCGCCGGGAAGCACACCAGCAGCGGCGACGACAGGAAGGTCGTGGGT
>DASYCF010000254.1:0-2451 GCA_036500365.1 Byssovorax sp. | reverse complement strand
GATCGCTTCAACGTCGGCGCCGCCAAACAAAGCTCGGGCGCGCTCGCGCAACCGCACGGTTGCTCGACGGCGTGCTGGAACGGCGAAGCGTGCGAGGGCGGCAAATGCGTCTGGCAGAAGCCGAACGACGTGAAGCACGTCGCGTCGCACTCCGACCCGACGATCGGCGGACCGTTCGCGCTGCCGAAGGACGTGTCCGACGCGCTCCCGCTCGACGGCGAGCGCTTCGCGGTCGCGCTGCTCACGGGCCTCTCCGTGCACGACGCGCGCACCGGCGGCGAGATCAGCCTGCTCACCGAGACGCCGCAGCTGAAGAAGCTCTTCCGCGTCGGCAACGTCGTGTACGCGACGAGCCCGCAGCGCATCTACGTGATCGACGTCGCGACGACGCGCCTCTTGAAGACCATCGAGCTCGGCGCCGCCGCGGGCGAGGTCGTCGTCGGCGCGTCGGGCCGGCGCGCGCTCGCGTCGCTCCCCGCCGCGCACGCCGTCGCCGTGCTCGCGACCGAGTACCACGCCGAGATCGATCGGATTCAGTTCGGCGACGACCCCGTGGGTCCCATCGGCGCCGACGACACCGGCGCGCGCGCGCTCACCACCACGGGCCAGGTGCCGATGTTCGGCGCGAAGGAGCCGGCGCCGAGCGGCGCCGTGTACGCCTTCGATCCGAGCCGCCTCGCGAGCGAGCAGGACCGCGTGCGCGCGTCCGTCGTCGGCAACCCCGTGAGCGTGCTCATGACCCCCGACGGCCAGACGAGCTGGGTCGTGCTCCGCGCCGAGGACGCGCTCGCGCCGCTCGCGTGGGCCAAGAGCGGCGCCGTTCATCAGGACACGCGCATCCCCACGTGCCACGAGCCCGAGCAGATCGAGCTCCTCCGCAAGGACCGCCGCGCGATCGTGCGCTGCAACGAGGGGCGCGCCGTCGACATCATCGATCTGACGCGGCGCGAGCTCGTGAAGCGCGTCGAGTTCAACGCGCGCGTCGCGCACATCGCGGTCTCGCCCGACGGCGAGCAGGCGATCGCCGCGCTGCCCGCCGACGGCGCCGGGTTCATCGGCCTCGTCGACCTCAAGACGTTCGCCGTGCGCATGACGCCCGTCACCGCCGAGCCCACGCGCGTTCGCTATTCGCCCGATGGAGCGATGGCCGTCGTCGTGTCCGACAAGGCGAAGACGGCGTGGGTGATCAGGTGAGCGCGGCGACGGAGGGCGCGTCGTCGGCCGAGGAGCGCCGCGCTCCGTGTCCGCTCTGCAAGGCGCCGATCCTCGTCGGCGCGCGCAAATGCAAGGCGTGCCGCCGGTGGCTGCCGACGCCCGCGCCGAAGCTCCCGCGCGCGTTCGCGATCGTGATCACGGCCGTCTCCGTCGTGTTCGCCGTGCTCGTGTCGAAGCGATCGTCGCCCGTCGGCGAGGCGCCCCCGCTCACGCCGCTCCCGACCGACGCGAAGAGCGCGCACGCGGCCGCGCCGGCGCCGAACTCGATCGGCCCCGAGCCCGAGGTCGAGCCCGAGCGCAAGCCCCTCGACCCGACGAAGGCGTGGCGCGCGCGCGACATCCGCATCGGCGAGGTGCACCCGCTCGACGTCGTCTGGAGCCCGAACGGCAAGAGCGTCTACGTCAGCGCCGACGACGCGACGCTGCGCGAGTACCGCGTGAAGACGGGCGAGCTCCTGCACCAGGCGAGCGTGCCCGCGCAGGGCGATCGCCTGCGCCTGCTCTTCGATCGCTACGTCGCCGTGCTGCGCCATCAAGACGCGGCGCGCATCCCGGTCATGGACACGACGACGTGGGATCGCGACCCCGTCCTGCTCGACGTCGGCCGGAGCCCCGGCGACATCGTCGCGATGCCGGACGGGCACACCGTCATCGCCGCGTCGACGCAGGGCAAGCGCGTCACGCGCTTCGACTTGCCGACGGGGACGCGCCTCGCCGACATCACCCTCGCGCACGCGACCGGGCAGCTCTTCCTCGTCAAGTCCGAGGGGCACACGCTGCTCGCGGCGATGGGAGCGCTCACGCACGCGGGCGCGCCAGCCGGCGCGTGGGTCGACCTCTTCGATCCGAGCGAGGGCCCGTTCGGCGCGACGCGCCGGTCGATCTCGGTCGGCCGCGACCCGCGGCCCGGCGCGGTCAGCGCCGACGGCGGCTCGGTCTTCTTCCCCGATCGCGTGTCCAACACGGCGGTGCTGCTCCGCATCTCCGACGTGACGGAGGCGAAGCAGATCGCCGTCGGCCAGGGCCCCGAGGAGGGCTTCCTCCTCGACGACGATCGCTACGGCGTCACCATCAACGCGCCGGCGCGCACGGCGAGCGTCGTGTCCCTCGGATCGATGGAACTGAAGAGCACGCTGATGCTGAACGGCGTCCCGTGCTCCGGCGAGGCGACGCCCGACAGGAAGACCCTGTTCGTCGCGCTCGGCGGCGGGAGCGTCCCGCCGAAGGGCGGCGGCG
>DASYCF010000253.1:0-3047 GCA_036500365.1 Byssovorax sp. | reverse complement strand
TCGCGCCGCCCGATCGCGCGACCGAGACGACGTGCACGTGCGCGTTCGACGTGAGCCCGTCGTCGATCCAGCCGACGAGGAAGTCGCCGCCTGGTGCGCCGACCGCGGCCAGCTCCGGCGCGTTGTCGCTCGACGTGTCGGCGAACTTCAGCGGCCCCGCGAGCAGGCGGCCGTCTTCGTCGTACGTCGCGCCGTCGAGCTCGATGCGACTTCCCGCTCGCGCGCTCCACGCGAGGAGCAGCGCGTCGCCCGACGAGGCGGCGACCGGCGACGCGTAGCTCATCGGGCCGAAGGCCTCGAGGATCGTCTCGTCGGCGAGCGGGTCCCCGGACCAATCGAAGTGCCGCGCGTGCGCGTCGCCGCAGCCTTCGCAAGGGCCCGAGACGAACCACACGAGCGTGAACGAGCCGTCGTCGAAGCCGACGCGCTGGAAGCCGCCGATCGTCGGCGTGGGCGAGGAGACGAGCGCGCGCGATCCGCCGAAGTGCCCGACCTGGTCGACGAGGGCGAGGCTCACCGCGCTCACGACCCCCGTGTCGGGATCGAACGCGGACTCGAGGACGCTGAAGCCGGCGGGCGTGCCGAGCAGATCATGCGACGACAGGCGCGACGGGTTGGCGGGCGGCCCGTGCGGCTTGCCGTTCGCGTCGAGGCGCATGAACACCGTTCCCTGCGACTGGTCGGACATGGCGGCGGCGAGCTCCGACGTGCCTTGCGCCATCGAGATCGCCGTCCAGCCGAGCGCGCCGCCGCTTCGCGTCGCGATCGGAAAATCGGCGCCCTGCAGACCGTCGAAGCCGACGAGCTGCACGCGCCACGCGGCGTCGACCGGCGGAAACTGCTCGTCGGCGTACCCGACGAGCACGCCTCCCGACGTCGCGAGCGCGGCCTGCGGCGCGAGGATGGAGGGGATGTCGGTGAGCTGGATCGGGTCACTCACGGCGCTCCAGGTCGGGCACGCCGGGCCGCTGGCCCCCGCGCCCGAGCCGTCGTCCGCACCGCCCGCGTCGAGCGGCGACCGAGATCCGCACGCGACGAGCGCGAGCAAGCTCACGAAGGAGAGGAGGCGCATCGAATCACCAAGCGAATGAAGAGAAGCGCAGCGTAGCCGATCCGCGGCGCGCGCGACTTTCGCTTGAAAGTCCATCCAAAAGACAGCATCTGAGAGCCGCATGTCGGCGCGTCGATCGCTCGCGAGCCTCTCCGCAGCGGCGATCCCGCTCTTCGCGGCGGCGACGGCGCGCGCCGACGGGCTGCACCCCGAGGCGACGCTCGAGGTGACGCGCGAGGCGGGCGCCGACGCGTGCCCAGACCAGCCTTCGCTGCGCGCGGCGATCGCGGCGCGCCTCGGCCGCGACGCGTTCGCGCCCCGCCACAAGCCGAGGGAGCCCGGCGCGCGGCCGCCGACGCACGTGGCGGTGCGCTTTCGCGCGGTCGACGGCATCTTGATCGCGCACGTCGAGCTCCGCGAGGGGCTCGGGCCGATCCGCGCGAGAGACGTCACGAGCACGTCGCTCGACTGCGTGGAGCTCGCCGAGGCCACGTCGCTCGCGCTCGGCATCGCGATCGATCCGGTCGGCCCGCCGCCGCCGCCCGCGCCGACGAGGGAGCCGGCGCCGCGCGTGATCTTCGTGCCGGCGCCCCTGCAACGGATCGAGAGGGCGGCGCCGTCGCCCCCGCCGCCGAAGCTCTCGCTCCGCGTCGCGGCGGACGGCCTGGTCGCGTTCGGCACCGCGCCGGCGCCGGCGTTCGGCGCCTCGATCGAGGTGGACGCGCGCTGGCGCAGCGCCTCGATCGGCCTCGAAGGGCGCGCGCAGGCGTCGACGAGCCTCGGCGCTGCGGGCGGCGGCACGGTCGCGAGCTCGCTCCTCCTCGCGTCGCTCGTGCCGTGCGCGCACGTCGGGCTCGCGCGGTTCTGCGGCCTCGCCTCGCTCGGCGCGCTGCAGGGGCGCGGCAGCGGCGTCGCCCACCCCGAGCGCGACACGACGGCGTTCGCCGCGCTCGGCGGGCGCGTCGGCGTCGAGGTGCCGCTCCTCCACAGCCGCTTCTCGGCCGGCGTGCACGGCGATCTCGCGGCGACGCTCACGCGGACGGCGCTCGACCTCGACCAGGCGGCTGCCTGGATCACGCCGCCCGTGTCGGGCTCGTTCGCGATCGGCGTCTCGGCACGATTTCCGTGACGGAAGCCGCGGCTCCGCGCAATGAAGCCGTCGTGAGCCCCGCGTCCGCCTCCGCGCTCGACCCGGGCGACGCCGTCGAACCCGGCGACGACGAGGAGGCGTCGGGCGAGCGCGAGCGCGCCCCGCTCGATTTCACCGCCGTCTTCGAAGCGGAGCTCGGGTACGTGTGGAACGCGCTCCGCCGGCTCGGCGTGCCGGCACAGGATCTCGAGGACAAGACGCACGACGTGTTCGTCGCCGTCTACAAACGCCGCGCCGAGTTCGACGACGAGCGCCCCATCAAGCCGTGGCTCTTCGGCTTCGCGTTCCGCGTCGCCGCCGCGCACCGGCGGCTCGCGCGCATGCGCCGCGAGGTGCTCGACGACGGGCTCGACGCGCGCGGCGGCGCCTCGAACGGCGACGACGCGGAGGACGCGCTCGCCCGCGGACGCGACCGGGAGCTCCTGATGCGCGCGCTCGACGATCTCGACCTCGATCGCCGCGCGATCGTCGTCATGCACGACCTCGACGGCCACGCGATGCCCGAGATCGCGCGGGCGCTCGATGTCCCGTTGAACACGGCGTACTCCCGGCTCCGGCTCGCGCGAGGCGAGCTCCGCGCCGCGGTCGAGAAGCGAAAGCGAGGTGCCCGATGAGCGAGCACGAGATGGAACCGCTGGACTCGGGCCTCGACGAGCTCTTCGCCGCCGAGCGAGGTCACGCGGCACAGCCGACGGCTGCGGCGCGCGCGCGCCTGCGCGGCCGCGTCGCGGCGAGCGTGGGCGTCGCCGTCGGCGCAGGCGCGGCGGCGGCGCTCGCGCCGGGGCACGCGGCCGCGAGCGCGGCGGCCGGGAGCGTGGCGCCCGGTGCCGTCGCGAACAGCGCGCT
>DASYCF010000252.1:0-8111 GCA_036500365.1 Byssovorax sp. | reverse complement strand
CCACTTCGAGGCGTCCCCCACCCGCCCGCGCCGAGCGCAGGGCGTGTCAAGGGTTGCGAAGCAACCGGCGAAGCCGGCGCCGCAGGCGCCCTTGACACGCCCGAGCACGGCGCGACCATAAGGAAAGCCGAGCGCCCGTCCCCCCCAAGCGCGAGAGCCAGAGCCCGAAAATCTATCTCTGCCTCTGCCTCTGCCTCTGCCTCTGCCTCGGGCTCGGGCTCGGGCTCGGGTGCGGGCTCGGGCTCGGCTCGGGCTCGGGCTCGGGCTCGGCGTCACTGATACCCCTGGGCTTGCAGGTCGAAGAGCTTCGCGTAGAGGCCCTTTTGGGCGACGAGCGCGTCGTGGCTGCCCTCTTCGACGATCTCGCCCTTCTCGAGCACGAGGATGCGGTCGGCCATGCGCACGGTGGGGAACCGGTGCGAGATGACGACCGTCGTGCGGCCGGCGGCGAGCTCGTGGAAGCGCTCGAACACCGCGTGCTCCGCCTCGGCGTCGAGCGCGGCGGTCGGCTCGTCGAGGACGAGCATGTCGGCCTCTTCGCGCATGAACGCGCGCGCGAGCGCCACCTTCTGCCACTGACCGCCGGAGAGCTCGGCGCCGTCCTTGAACCAGCGGCCGAGCTGCGTGTCGAGGCCCTTGGTCAGCTTCTCGACGACGGGCGTCGCGCCCCCGCGATCGATGGCGCGCGCGAGCCGGTCGTCGTCGCCCACGTGCGGCGCGCTCCCGAAGCCGACGTTCTCTCGCGCGCTGAGCTGATATTGATTGAAGTCCTGGAACACGACGCCGAAGCGCGCGTGGAGCTCCGCCCTGTCCCACTCGGCGAGGTCCCTCCCGTCGAGCAGGATGCGGCCCTCGGTCGGCGCGTAGAGGCGCGTGAGCAGCTTGATCAGCGTCGTCTTGCCGGCGCCGTTGTGGCCGACGAGCGCGATCCGCTCGCCGTGCGGCACCTTCATGTCGACGTGCCGCACGGCCCAGGCCTCGCTCCCTGGATACCGAAAGCCGACGTCCTCGAAGACGACGCCGCGGAACGCCTCGGGCGCGGCGAGCCCCGCGCGCGGGGCCTGCGCGACCAGGGTCGGATCGTCCGAGGGGAGCGCGAGGAACGCGAAGAGGTTCGACATGTACAGGTTGTCTTCGTACATGCCGCTCACCGCGGACAAGATGGCTTGAAACGCCGACTGGCCTTGTCGGAACGCGGCGACGTAGAGGACCATGGTGCCGAGGGCGAGCTCGCCCGCGGCGGCCGCGATCGCCATGAGCGCGTAGCAGCCATAGAACGCGAGCGTGCCGATCAGCGAGAGCAGGTATCCCCACGTCGAGCGGCGCGCGGAGAGCTTCTTGTCTTCGGCGTAGAACGCCTCGGCCAGGGCCTTGAAGCGCTCGAGCAGGATGGGACCGATGCCGAGGAGCTTCACCTCCTTCGCGTGCGCGTCGTTCGCGAGGACGTACTCGAGGTAGTTCAGCTTGCGCGTGTCCTGCGAGCGCCAGTTCTTCATGCGGAACGCCGCGCCGGAGAACTTCACCTCGGCGACGGTCGCCGGCACGGACGCGACGACGAGCGCGACCACGGCGAGCGCGCTGAACTTCACGAGCAGGGCGATGTACCCCGCGAGCGTGATCGCGTTCTGCACGAGCGAGAAGATCCCCGCGACGACCGAGATGGGCCGACTCGACGCCTCGCGCCGCGCGCGCGTGAGCTGGTCGTAGTACTCGGCGTCCTCGAAGTGCGCGAGGCTCATCGTGAGCGCCTTCTCGAGGATGGTGACGTTCACGTCGATGCCGAGCCGCGCGCCGAGCTGCGATCGCACGAAGCCGTTCACCCGCGTGACGAGCGACTGCGTGCCGACGAGCGCGAGCTCGAGCGCGACGAGCCGCGCCGTGGTCGCGCCGTCGTGGGCGACGACCGCGTCGACGATCGCCTTGCCGACGTACGCGATCGCGAGCGGGACGAGCGCGGCGACGAGCGTGAGCGCCGAGAGCGCGATCGTCCCCCCGGGCGACGCCTTGTAGACGAGCGCGAGCGTGCGCGGCGCGTGCGAGAAGCTGCCTTGGAGTCGCTTGAGCACGTCTTCGAGAGCATTGACGCGGCGCGCGCGAAAGGAAAGGCGGCGCGGCCCAGGCTCGCGCGGTCGTTTCGGCGCGCCCCTGCTCGGCCTCCGCGGATGACGCGCCGCGTGCTACGTTGCGCGCCCTTCAGGAGGCCTCCCCGTGTCCCGATTCATCGACGAGCTCAAGCGCACGCATCGAAACGGCGATCTCCGCGCGAGCGACGTCGGCAAGGAGGTCGTGCTCTTCGGCTGGGTGCAGAGCCGGCGCGACCACGGCAACATCGTGTTCGTCGACCTGCGCGACCGCGCCGGGCTCACGCAGATCGTCTTCGACCCGGACGCCGCGAAGGAGGCGCACGCGCTCGCGAACGACCTCCGCGGCGAGTGGGTCGTCGGCGTGCGCGGCACCGTGCGCCCGCGCGGCGAGCAGTTCAGCAAGAAGGAGGGCAAGATGGTCAGCGCCTCCAACCCGAAGCTCGCCACCGGCGAGATCGAGGTCGTCGTGCTCGAGGCCACGATCTTCAACAGGGCCGAGACGCCGCCGTTCGAGGTGCAAGACGACGTCGACACCCGCGAGGAGATCCGCCTCCAGTACCGCTACGTCGATCTGCGCCGCGCGCCGCTCCAGCGCACGCTGATGATGCGCCACGAGATCAACCGCGCGACGCGGAACTACCTCGCCGAGAATGGCTGTCTCGAGCTCGAGACTCCCTTCCTCGTCAAGTACACGCCCGGCGGCGCGCGGAACTTCCTCGTGCCTTCGCGCCTGTCGCCGGGGAAGTTCTACGCCCTCGCCGAGAGCCCGCAGCTCTACAAACAGCTCTTCATGGTCGCGGGCTTCGACCGCTACTTCCAGATCGTCAAATGCTTCCGCGACGAGGATCTCCGCGTCGACCGGCAGCCCGAGTTCACGCAGATCGACGTCGAGCTCTCGTTCGTGAACCAGGACGACGTGTTCTCGCTCATGGAAGGCCTCGTCTTCCGCGTGTTCAAGGACGCGCTCGGGATCGACCTCGGCGCGCTCTACCCAGACGGCAAGTTCCCGCGCGTGCCGTTCGCCGAGTCGATGGCCAAGTACGGCAACGACAAGCCCGACATGCGCTTCGATCTCGCCCACACCGACATCACGGATCTCGTCGTCGACGCGGGCGGCTGCGGCGTGCCCTTTTGGGCCGAGATCGCCCAGAAGTTCAAGGCCGGCACGTACCGCCGCGAGGTCCCCGCCGAGATCGTGAAGGCGCTCGTCATCCCCGCGAGCGCGAACCTCTCACGCCCGCAGCTCGAGGAGCTCGAGAAGAGCCTCCGCGACGTCAAGGGCTTCAAGGGCCTCGCCCGCGCCAAGGTGGGAGACACGGGCGAGTGGACGCAATCGCCGCTCGCCAAATCGATCACGCCGGAGTCGCGCGCCGCGATCAACGCCGCCGTCGGCGCCAAGCCGGGTGACGTCATCTGCTTCCAGTTCGGCAAGGCGGCCGTCGTGCACACCGTCATGGCCAAGCTGCGCGTCGACGTCGCGAAGCGCATGAAGCTCATCCCCGAGTTCGGCCACGGCGGCGCCTGGAAGCTCCTCTGGGTCGTGAACCCTCCCTTGTTCGAATACGACGAGGACTCGAAGACGTGGGCCGCAGCCCACCACGCCTTCACGCGCCCCTTGGACGAGCACGTCGCGCTGCTGTCCACGGACCCGGCGCGGGTCGAGTGCTATCGCTACGACCTCGTGTTGAACGGCTTCGAGCTCGGCGGCGGTTCGATTCGCCTCCACGATCCCGACGTGCAGTCCAAGGTGTTCGAGGTCCTCGGCATCGGGCACGACTCGGCGCGCGAAAAGTTCGGCTTCCTGCTCGACGCGCTGCGGAGCGGCGCGCCGCCCCACGGCGGCATCGCGATCGGCATGGACCGCCTCGCCATGCTGCTCACCGGCGCGCCGAACCTGCGCGACGTGATCCCGTTCCCGAAGACCAACCAGGGCACGGACCAGATGACGAACGCGCCCGTCACGGTCGACCCCGGCCAGCTCGCCGAGGTCTTCGTCAAGGCGACGCCGCCGTGAGGTCCGTCCGCGCCCGCGTGTGGTTCGTCGCGGCCGGCCTCGTCGGCGCGATCGCCGTCGTGCCGACCGCCTGCGGCGACAACCAGGTCTATCCGTTCTATGCGTGGGAGTACGACGCCACGCGCGACTGCCTCGTCACGGCCTCCGCGGTCGACGTCATCGCGGGGCCTTATCCCGGCCAGTGCATCCAGCTCCGCTGCTGGTATGCGCCGAACGGCGACTACTACGTGACCGACACGGCCTGCGTCGCGCCCGCCGACTACGAAGACGAGACCGACGACGCGACCGGCGTCTGCTCCGAGGCGCTCAAGGTCTACGGTCGCGACGGCCACGACGTGTGTCCCGCCCTCGACGGCGGCGGCTTCGGCGGATCGAGCTCGTAGCTTTTCGCAGACGGAAAAGCCGGGGAACACGCCCTTCTGGTACGGTAGCTCGCGGCCGCGTCCCGGCCCGGACCCGAACCCTTCGCCGACGCCTCGAATGCCCGTGCCCGCGCGCGTCCTCGTCATCGACGACAGCCCGACGATCCTCAAGGTCGTGAGCGCGATCCTCGCGCGCCACGGCTACGAGCCGCAGGTCGCCCGCGACGGCGCGCTGGGCCTCGAGGTCATCAAGAAGGGCACGAAGATCGACCTCGTGCTGCTCGATTTCGTGATGCCGCGCATGAACGGCTATCAGTTCTGCCGCGAGCTCCGGTCGAACCCCGCGCACCGCGCCCTGCCAGTCGTGCTCATGAGCGCGAAGGGCGACAAGATCCGCGGCCAGTTCGTGCAGCAGACGGGCGCGGTCGACGCCATCACGAAGCCGTTCGACGCGCGCGCGCTCGTCGCCGTGATCGAGGGCGCGCTCTCGAAGACGGCCGAGGGGCGCGCGCGCCCCGTCCCCGAGGGCAACAAGATGCCCGACGAGGACACGATCGCCGACAGCGTGCGCCCGAGCTATGCGCCGAAGGCCGGGCGCCTGCGCGCCGCCGTCGAATTCGCGCAGCAGATCGCGAGCGTCGTCGCGCCCGTCGTCGTCGCGCTCCCGCCCGACGACCGCGCGAGCGAGGCCGCGCTCATGACCGCCGTCGCGCGCGCCGTCACGAGCGACGTCGTCGAGCGCCTCGCCGAGAAGCTCCGCGAGGCCGACGAGAGCACGAGCAAGGAGGTCATGGGCGGCGACGTCGCCGGCATCCCCCTCGCCGAGATCATGCAGGTCTTGCAGATGCAGCGCCAGACCGGCGTGCTCCGCGTGACGAACCCGCGCTCGACCGTCACCGTGTTCCTGCGCCAGGGCCTCGTCGACTTCGTGTCGTCGCGCGGCCAGCCCGAGGAGTTTCGCATCGGCCGCTACTTCGTGCAGAAGGGCCTCGCGACGCGCGAGCAGATCGACGCGCTCGTTCAGAGCAAGCAGCTCCCGCCGGGCAAGCTCCTCGGCGAGGCGCTCGTCGAGCAGGGCGTCGGCACGCGCGAGGATCTCTCGGACGCGCTCATGCGCCAGTCGAGCGAGCTCATCTACGACGTGCTCCGCTGGCCCTACGGCCGCTTCTCGTTCGTGCGCGAGCCGTTCCGGCCCGAGGCCGAGTCCGCGCGCCTCGGCCTCGGCATCGCGGGGCTCGTCCTCGAGGGCTTCCGCCGCGTCGACGAGTGGCGCCTCATGGAGGGCACCATCAACTTCGACCAGACCGTCTTCGTCGACACCGCCGCGCTCGACTCCGTCGGCGAAGGCAAGCTCACCGCCCTCGATCGCATGGTCGTCGCCGCCGTGAACGGCCAGCGCAGCGTCAACGAGGTGATCAAAGAGAGCAACGTGAGCTCGTTCGACGCGATCAAGGCCGTCTACCAGCTCATGCAGTCGCGCGTCTTGAGGCCGCGCACGGCGTGAGCGAGCGCCCTCCGCCCACGCGGCGAGGCGGCGTCCTGCTCCGCTACGGCGACGCGTCGGGGCGGGATCGACTCGGCTTCGTGCCGTCCGAGGTCGCCGATCGCGTGACGCCGCTCTCGGCGCGCAGCGAGGTGCCGGGCCTCTGCGCGCCCGCCGTCGGCGTCGCGCTCGCCGAGGGCGAGGTCGTGACCGTGCTCGAGCTCGGCTCCCCGGTCGACGCGCCGCCCGCCTCGTATCGCCCCGGCGCCGAGTGGTCGATGCCCGGCGCCGACCGCGCGCTCACGTGCACGATCGGCGGCCAGCGCGTCGCCGTCACGGGCGCCGTCATCGTCGCGACCGGCGTCTTCGACGGCGCGCCCGGCCGCGACGGCGTGGTCTGGCGCGGCGCCGTCGTCGACGTGCTCGACGTGCGCGCGCTCTACCGCCGCGCCGAGGCCGCCATCTGGGAGTCGCGCGCGCGCGCCGGCAGGCCGCGCGTCGAACGCGACGGGTCCGCTCCCGCAGGCCGTGGTCGGGCCCCCGCGTGAGCTCGCCGCGCCGCCGCCGCTGGATGGACGTCCTGCGCCGCACGACCGGCGTCGGCGCCGAGGGTCGTCAGCCGAGCGGCGCGCTCGAGGACGCCGCGCTCTGGGCGGCGCACGAGCAGGCCGCCCGCGCGCTCGAGGACGCAGGCGCGCGCGCCGAGCGGGTCGCCGCGTCGCTCGCGCGCCAGCGGGCCGTGGTCGAGGGCGCGAGCGAGCGCGCCAGCCTCGTCGCGTCGCGGGCCGAAGCGCTCGGCGTCGGCGTCGCCCGCGTGCACGAGGCCTTCGAACGCCTCGGCGTCGTCGCCCTCAACGCAGGCCTCGAGGGGTCGCGCGTCGCCGAGCCCCAGGGCCGCGCGCTGCTCCTCTTGTCGGAGGAGGTCCGCGCGAACGTCGCGCGCGGGGCCGACGCCGCGCGCCAGCTCGCCGCGAGCGTCGACGAGCTCACCACGGAGGCCGGCATCGTGCGGCGCGACGTCGAGCGGTCGCGCGCCGAGGTCGCCGACGTCGGGCAGGACGCCGCGCAGCTCCGCGCCGGCGCCGAGCAGGCCGCGAAGGCCCTCGACGAGCTCGCGCAGCGCCTCAAGCGCGCGACCGGCATCGACCCCGAGGTGGCGCGCGCCGTCTCGCTCGCGAGCGATCACGCGCGCGGGCTCATGACGGCGCTGTCGTCGCTCTCGGCCGCGGGCGCGCCGCAGGCCGTCGCCGTCGCGCTGCGTCCGGTGATCGTCCCGCTCGCGCGCCTCCTCGGCGAGCTCGACCCCGGTGACGACGGCGACGACGGCGACGCGACGTGAGCGCCGACCCGGCGCTCGCCAAGCTCTTCGTCGAGGAGCTCGACAAGCACGGCCCGCTGCTCGAGCCCGGCGGCGACATCGCGGCGGCGCGCCGCGCGCTGCACTCGCTCAAGGGCTCGGCGTCCCTCGCGGGGTTTCGTGATCTCGGCGCCACGCTCGCGCGCCTCGAGAAGCGCGTCGTCGCAGGCGACCTCGACGCGATCGTCGCGGCGTCGGCGCTCGTGCGGGCGACGCGCGACGCCGTGGTCGCCGGTCGAGCGCCGCCCGTCACGCCGTGGCCTGCGCCGCCCGACCACCTCGCCACGCGCGCCGTCGCCGCGGAGGACGCGGGCTACGGCGCCGAGATGCGCGATCGGCTCGAGCGCCTCTACGGCGCGCTGGCGCGCTCCGAGGACGATCGCGCCGCCGTCGCCGCCGCGTACCGCGAGGTGCACGCGATGAAGGGCGCCGCGCTCGCCGTGTCCGACGAGGCGATGGCGTGGTTCTGTCACGGCCTCGAGGAGCGCCTGCGCGAGCGCGGCGGCGATCCGCGCGCGGCCCTCGAGGAGATCGCGCGCTACGGCCTCGTGCTCGCGGAGCTCCTCGTCGCGCCCGAGCGCGCGATCGCGTCGCTGCGCGAGGCCGTCGAGCCGCCGTCGCGTGCGCCGCGCTCGTCGCGCGCGCCTGAGCCGCCGTCCGAGTCGGTCACGTCGAAGGCCGACGACTCGCTGCGGGTGCCGACGGCGAGCCTCGATCGACTCTCGGAGCGCATGCGCCAGATCGGGCAGACGCGCGGGCAGCTCTCTGCGGGCGCGCGCGTCGTGTCGAACCTCGCGGCGCGTTCGCGGCA
>DASYCF010000251.1:0-2450 GCA_036500365.1 Byssovorax sp. | reverse complement strand
GAACAGATCCCACCCGATGACGAGCAGGATCGCCGCGATGATCGCGAGCTCCGGCGTGAAGTACGTGAGGCTCGCGAAGTTGTCGAGCGGGCGGCTTTCCACGGCTACTTCTCCGCGCTGGCGAGCGCGCTCGAGCCGGGACGATCACCGCGCGCGATCTGCGAGGGGCCGGAGCGATCGACGTGGCGGTGCACGTCCATCGAGCCGCGGTCGATCAGGTTGAGCAGCGGCCGCGGCCAGAAGCCGAGCACGATCACCAGCACGGCGAGCGGGACGATGGTCGCGAGCTCGCGGCCGTTGATCTCGGGGAACTTGCCGCCGAAGGGCTCGAGGTACTTGTTCTTGCGCCACTCCTCGCGGAACTTGCCGAGGAACATGCGCTGGAACGCCCAGAGGTGGTAGGCCGCCGTGACGATGACGCCCGTCGCGGCGAGCATCGTCAGCAGGCGGTAGCGCGGGAACGCGCCGATGAAGGTCATCGCCTCACCCCAGAAGCCGCTGAGGCCCGGCAGGCCGAGCGACGCCATGAAGGCGAAGCCGACGAACGCCGTGTAGAGCGGCATCTCGCTCGCGAGGCCGCCGAACTTGTCGATGTCGCGCGTGTGCACGCGGTCGTACACGACGCCGACCAGCGAGAAGAGCATGGCCGTGATGAGGCCGTGGTTGAACATCTGGACGATGCACGCCTGGATGCCCTGCGGCGTGAGCGCGGCCATCGCGAGCAGCGTGAAGCCCATGTGGCTCACGCTCGAGTACGCGACGAGCTTCTTCAGGTCCTTCTGCGCCATCGCGCAGAACGCGCCGTACAAGATGTTGATGACCCCGAAGACCGCCATCGCCGGCGCCGCCCACTGCGTCACCTCCGGGAGGAGCCCGAAGTTGATGCGCAGGATGCCGTAGCTGCCCATCTTCAAGAGCACGCCGGCGAGGATGACGCTGATCGCGGTCGGCGCCTCGACGTGGGCGTCGGGCAGCCATGTATGGAAAGGGAACATCGGGATCTTGATCGCGAACCCGACGAAGAGCCAAATCCACACGAGCTTGACGGCGCTCACGCCGAGGATGCTCGCGCCCTTGGCCGCCCACGCGACGCGCACGAGCTCCGGGAGCGAGAACGAGCGCGTCACCGACTGGCCGTCGATCAGGTAGGTCGGGTCGCAGTTCAGGTAGAACCAGATGAACGCGAGCAGCATGAACACGCTGCCGGCCAGCGTGTAGATGAAGAACTTGATCGCCGCGTACTGCCGGCGCGGGCCGCCCCACACGCCGATGAGGAAGTACATCGGCAGGAGCATGACCTCCCAGAAGACGTAGAAGAGGAAGATGTCGAGCGAGACGAAGACGCCGTACATGCCCGTGACGAGCAGGCAGTACATGGCGAAGTAGCCCTTCATCTGATCGTGCACGCTGAAGCTCGCGAGCGCGCCGACGAACGAGATGAGCGCCGTCAGGAAGACCATCGAGATCGAGACGCCGTCGACGCCCATGTAGAACTCGACGCCGAGCGAGCGGATCCAGACGGCGTGCTCGATGAACTGATAGCCCTCGTTGCCGTCGACCTTGCTGAAGCCCGCGTCGAACCTCACGCAGAGCCACGTCGCGAGCACGAGGCCGATGCCCATCAGCACGACGACGAGGCCGCGGAGCTTCTTGTCGTCTTTGTAGCCGAGCAGGTGCGCGACGAAGATCGCGATGACGCCGAGCAGCGGCAGGAACGTGATGATGGAGAGGATGTGCGCGCCGATGGGGCCGAGGCCCGCGTCGCGCTCGGCGTGGATGCCCATGGCCGCGGGCTGGCCGGGCTCGTTCGGGCCCACGCCGATCGAGTCGCTCTCGACGATGACGTGGCCGTAGAGCTCGCGCGCGCGGACGCCCTTCGCGTTCCAGTGCACGACGACGTTGCGCTTGTCGCCCGGCGCGAGCGTGGCCGAGCTGCCGCCGCCGTCGATCTCGGTCGAGACGCCGGGCGGGAGCCGGGGGTCGGCGGCCGAGGTGCGCGGCGCGACGCGCGTGACGTGCAGCGCCCCAGCGCCGACGTTCTCGATGGTGAACGACCCGCTGTACGTCTGGCCGTCGCCGGTGAGCTCGAGGCGCTCGCCCCGCGGAGGACCGCTGACGGCGATCTGACCCCGCCCGGCGGCCGCGTCCTGCGACGCGGGCGGGGAGACCTGCGCGGCCGGCACCGTGGGCGGCGCCGGAGCCTGCGCGGCGGCGCGGCCACCGAGCCCGAGCACGAGCGCGAGCGCGGCGAACATCGCCGCGAGCGCCTTCATCTTCTTCGTTCGGTCGAGTGACATCGCGTGTCCCAGTTGTCGGAGCGGTGCAGGCCCGTGCGGGGGCGGGTCGATCACTTGAGGAAGTACTGGACGATCGCGAAGAACGCGACGCCACCGAGGAGGCCGTAGACGTAGTTCTGGATTCGGCCGGTCTGCAGCGTGCGGAGCTTCACG
>DASYCF010000250.1:0-1805 GCA_036500365.1 Byssovorax sp. | reverse complement strand
GAGCTCGTGTTCCTCGTGATGGAGCTCCTCGAGGGCGAGACGCTGCGCGATCGGTGGCTGCGCGCGCAGAAGCGCATGCCGGTCGCCGAGTCGCTCGGCGTCGTGGAGCAGGTCCTCGACGTGCTCGCGGCCGCGCACGCGCAGGGCGTCGTGCACCGGGACGTCAAGCCGGAGAACGTGTGGCTCGGCCGCGACGGCCGGGTGCGCCTGATCGACTTCGGCATCGCCCGCCTCCGCGACGAGGACGCCGACGACGGCGGCAAGCTCACGCGCGTGGGCGACAGCTCGATCGGCACGCCCGGCTTCATGCCGCCCGAGCAGGCGCGCGGCCGCTGGGACGACATCGACGGCCGCGCGGACATCTACGGCGTCGCCGCGATGTTCTTCACGCTGGTGACGGGCGAGTACGTGCACCCGGGCGAGGGCGCGACGGAGCTCTTCATCGCCGCAGCGACGGAGCAAGCCCGCTCGATCCTCGAGGTGATGCCGACGCTCTCGCCCGCCATCGCCGCGGTCGTCGATCGCGCGCTCCAGTTCGAGGCGGAGCGGCGCTTCGCGACGGCGGACGAGATGCGCGCCGCCCTGTCGGCGTCGTGGCGTGCGGGGATTTCGCGGGCGACCATGCCGGACTCGTCCGCGCCTCCTGCGCCGATGCCGACGTGCCGGCCCGTCGCGTCGTCGACGCCGCCGCCGCCCTCGCAGCGCCGCGCGGCCCGTGTGTTCTCGGCCGCGTTCGCCGTCGTCGGGCTGATCGCGCTCGCGTGGACGGGGTTCGCGATCCGCGGCGCGCGCGGGACGTCGGCGCCGCGCTCCTCCGCCGCCGTCCACGAGCGCGCGAGCGCGGCGCCCCGCCCCGTCTACGCCCCGCCGTTGCCCTCGACGCCGAACGTCACGGCGACTGCCAGCGCGGCGGCGAGCGCAGCCCCGCCGCCTCGGCGTCGTCGGCTCCGCGGCGGCCAGGGCCTCGTCGAAATCGACGACGCCCCCGCGCCCCGGTGAGGCAGCGCCGCGCGCGTAACCGGTGTCGATCCAGGTCCGCTGCGGATACGTGCCCGGACGTGAACACGTCGGGGTGGGAAACCCACGATGGCTCGTCGTTCCCGCCACCGCGTTCGGCGGCCCGATGTCACCTAAATCACCGGCCGCGATTCTCGAACACCGAGCGCCCCCGCACTGAAGTGCGGGGCACCAACGGAACGTTGTCTCGGCTGCGACCCGAGGAAGTCCGCGCTTCGCGCGGACTGGCTAAAATAGGCTGTACGTGTCTCACGCAGCCCAGCCCGGCCGGAGGGCTGGCCTCCAGGGTCCAAGCGGGCTTGGCCCTCCGCCGTGCCCCGCACTTCAGTGCGGGGGCTGTTCGAGAGTCGCGACCGCTGATTTAGCCGTGACGCCGACTTTTCTGACGTGCGACGCCGTCCCTCTTAGGATCGCGCCGTGCGTCTCGGGATCCGCGTGCAGCTCGGCGTCGCGCTCGCGGCGTTGCTGCTGCTCGCGTTCCTGCCGCTGTATTTCGCCGTCGCGAACCTCACGCGCGCCAGCATGGCGTCGGCGCGCGACGCGAGCGCGCGGTCCCTCGGTCGCGTGATCGCGGCCCACGTCGGGGAGGCGCGGGAGGCGCGCGGATCGGACGTCGGGTCGCTGCTCGAGGCGCAGCTCGGCCAGGGCGGCGTCGCGGCGATCGCCGTGTACGGCCACGGCGGCGTCCTGGAGCGCCGCGCGCGTAACCGGTGTCGATCCAGGTCCGCTGCGGATACGTGCCCGGACGTGAACACGTCGGGGTGGGAAACCCACGATGGCTCGTCGTT
>DASYCF010000249.1:0-6054 GCA_036500365.1 Byssovorax sp. | reverse complement strand
TCTCGAGGCGAAACGGCGTGCTCGTGGCGATCGAGAGCGCGAGGGCAGAGCGGAGGATCTGACCGCCACCCTCACCCGCCGAGCCGTCGAGGACGACGATCTCCCGCGCGCGCCGGCCCGCCATTTCGCCTCAGAGCAGGTTCGCCGCGAGCTCCGCGAGCTCGCTGCGTTCGCCCTTCGAGAGGACGACGTGCCCCGCGATCTTTTCCTGGCGGAAGCGGTCGGCGACGACGCTGAGACCGTTCGACGCGAGGTCCACGTACGGGTGATCGATCTGGTGCGGATCGCCGGTGAGCACGATCTTCGTCCCCTCGCCGCAGCGGGTGATGATCGTCTTGACCTCGTGCGGGGTGAGGTTCTGGGCCTCGTCGACGATCAGGAACTGGTGCGGCAGGCTGCGCCCGCGGATGTAGGTGAGCGGCTCGACCTGGATGGTGCCGTTCTCGAGCAGCTCGAGGAACCCGCGCGACTCGCGCGGCTTCGTGCCCGGGTTCGCGCCCGAGAAGAGGAACTCGAGGTTGTCGTAGATCGGCTGCATCCAAGGGTTCAGCTTGTCGTCGACGTCGCCGGGCAAGAAGCCCATGTCGCGGCCGAGCGGCATGATGGGGCGGCTCACGAGGAGGCGCGAGTACGCGTCGTCCTCGGTCGTGCGCTTGAGGCCCGCGGCGAGCGCGAGGAGCGTCTTGCCGGTGCCCGCCTTGCCGATCAACGTGACGAGGCGCACGGCGTCGTCGAGCAGGAGATCGAGCGCGAACGCCTGCTCCTTGTTGCGCGGGCGCACGCCCATGATGCCCTCGCGGCCGACGCGCAGCTGGAGGATCTCGTTGCGCGCGGCGTCGAACCGGCCGAGCGCGGTGTGGCTCGGCGCGCCCGAGTCGCGCAGCATGACGGCCGAGTTCGGGTGCAGCACGGCGAGCTCGGGCGCTGCGACGTGGCCGAACTGGAAGAACGCGTCGACGTCGGCGCCGGGCACCTCGAGCTCGACGACGGCCTCGATGTCGTTCGGATCGGGCGCGCTCGGGTTCTCGTACGTCTGCGCGATCACGCCGAGCGCGTCGGCCCGGATGCGCAGGTTCGTGTCCATCGTGACGAACACGGTCGGGCGCGACTTGTCGCGATCGCGCACGTCGATCGCGATCTGGAGGATCGCGCCGTCTTGCGAGCCGGTGTCGAGGCCGACCATCAGCGACTCGGGGCGCTTCTCAGGGATCGCGATGCGCAGCGTGCCGCCGCTGTCGAGCGGGACCCCGCGCGACAGCGTCTGCCCGTCGCTCTTGCGGAGATCGTCGAGCAGCCGCGCGACGTGGCGCGCGTTGCGCCCGCGCTCGGAGCCCTCGCGCTTGAACTTGTCGATCTCCTCGATCGCGTAGATCGGGATGATGAGATCGTTGTCCTCGAACTTGAAGATCGCCTGCGGGTCGTGCAGGAGCACGTTCGCATCGAGGACGTAGTTCTTCTTCACGGGGCGGCGACGTAGCCTCCGCTTGGGGCGGCGGCAAGGAGCTACGCGGGTTGTGCGCCCGCGAACTTCGCGAGCGCGTCGTACGCGGCGTACTTGTAGCACTCGGCGAGCGTCGGATAGTTGAACACCATCTCGATCAACGTGTCGACCGTGCCGCCGGTCATCACGAGCGCCTGGCCGATGTGCACGATCTCGGTCGCGCGGTCGCCGATGCAGTGGGCGCCGAGGAGCTTCTTCGTCTCGGCGCAGAAGACGAGCTTCACCTGGCCGTCGACGTCGCCGATGATCCGGCCGCGCGCGTTGTGCTTGTAGTAGGCGCGGCCGACCACGGTCTTCGTGCCCTTCGCCGCCGCGTCCTCCTCGCTGATGCCGACGCAGCTCACCTCGGGGATCGTGTAGATGCCGTACGGCAAGAGCTGGCTCACGGTGCGCTTGTACGTCCAGCCGAACGCGTGGCACACGGCGACGCGCGCCTGCTCCATCGAGGTCGAGGCGAGCGCGGGGAAGCCGATGACGTCGCCCGCGGCGTAGACGCTCGGGACGCTGGTCCGGTAGTCGACGTCGACCTCGATGTAGCCGCGCTTGCCGAGCTTCACGCCGACCTGCTCGAGGCCGAGCGTGGCGGTGGCGCCCGAGCGGCCAGCGGCGAAGAGGAGCTTGTCGGTCGAGACGGCGCCGCCCGGCGTGAGCTGCGTGACGATCTTGTCGCCGATGCGCTGCACCTCGCCCGCGGTCGTGTTGAGGCGCACGTCGATGCCGCTCGCGACGAGCGCGACGCGCAGGGCCTCGCTCATGTCGGCGTCGAGGAACGAGAGCAGCTCGCCGCGCGGCTCGACGAGCGTCACCTTCACGCCGAGCGCGGCGAACATCGACGCGTACTCGCACCCGATCACGCCCGCGCCGATGACGGTCATCGTCGCCGGCATGCGATCGAGGTGGAGGATCGAGTCGGAGTCGTCGATGTCGGGATCGTCGAACGGGATGGCGTTCGGCTGGAACGGCACCGAGCCGGTCGCGACGAGGATGAACTCGCCGGTCACGCGCTGCGGCGCGGCGCCGTCGACCGGCGCGACCTCGACCGTGTGCGCGTCGACGATGCGGCCCGCGCCATAGAGCTGCTTGACGTGGTGGCGATCGAGGTTCCACTCGATGCGCGCGACCTCCTGGTTCACGACCGCGTCCTTGCGCGAGATGAGCTTCGGCACGGCGAGCGCGCGGTCGACCGACACGTTGACGCCGTAGAGCTCGCGCTGACGGTGGCCGGAGAGGAAGATCGCCGTCTCGCGCAGCGTCTTCGAAGGCAGCGTCCCCGTGTGGACCGCCGCGCCGCCGGGCTTCGGCGCCTTCTCGATGATGGCGACGCGCTTGCCGAAGTACGCCGCCTGCGCCGCGCCCTTCTCGCCCGCGGGCCCGGTGCCGATCACGATGAGGTCGTAGTCGTAGCTCACGGCGCGCATGATACGAGCGTTCGCGCGGACGCGAGCGTGTAAGCTCACCGGGCCTTCATGCGCTGCCTGCGTCGCGTCGCCCTCGCGCTCCTCACCGCCCTGAGCGCGCTCGCGTGCTCGAGCTCCGCCGACTCGCCGCGCGCGGGCGACGGCGGCGCGTCGAGCGCGTCCACGACGTCGACGACGTCCATGGCGAGCTCCACGTCGACCGACGCGAGCACCGGCGCGGGCGGCGCCGCCGCGTGCGGCTGTCACGGCGAGGCCGGCTGCGCCGTGTGGACCGACGTGTACGTGAGCTGGTACGGCTACAACGACAACTCCTGCGGCACCGAGCAGCAGCACGGCTGCAACGACATCGCGAACCCCGGCCTCGGGCCGATGCACCACATGGGCGCGACGGCCGGCAAGGGCACGTTCGACGACCCGAGCACGTGCGCCGCGTCGGACACGTCGGACATGGGCCACACGTTCGAGTCGGCGGGTGGCGCGACGCTGAGGCCCGGCACGCTCGTCTACAACCCCGAGGTGCAGCAGTATTTCATCTTCGAGGACTCGTGCCTCGAGTGCGGCGACGAGAACGCGTGCAAGCGCTCGCACGACGACACCGACGACCCGATGCCGCCCGCCGACTGTCAGCCGGGCGCGAACCTGCACATCGACTTCTGGATGGGACCGAACGACGGGATGCAGCCGCACTCGCTCGTCACGTGCGAGGACGACGCGACGATCGGCGGGCCGTACCACGGCAAGGGCGTCGTCGTCGTGAACCCGCCGCCCGATCTGCCGGTGAAGGTCGGCGCCCTCTATCCGAGCGACGGCTCGCCGAGCGGCGGCTGCTTCACGACCACGCAGGCGCCCGCCGCCTCGTGCCCCTGAGGCCTCCCCGAAGATCGGACCGAAGCCCGGCCGTCAGCGCGGCTTGCTCTTCGGCTTCTTGCTGGCCTTCTTCGTGCGGGTGCTGCTCGCGCCGACGGCCTTCGCGCGCGGCTTCTTCGCAGAGGGGCGGCGCGAGCCGGTCTTCTTCAGGCCGGGGCTCGACGCGCCCTTCACGGCGAGATCGATCGGGTACGTGTTGCCGGCCGCGACGAACACGACCTCGCAGTCGCCCGGCGGGCCGCTCACGCGGATGGCGGCGACGACCGAGCGCTGGCCGGCGGTGAGCGGGATCTCACGCGGCGAGACGCTGTACTTGCTGCTGCGGCACGACACGCGCGCGGCGTCGTTCGCGCTCGGGTGATACGAGATGGTCACCTGGAACGGTGACCCCGAATCCGCGCTCCACGGGCACTCGACCTCTTCGATGATCGCCATGTTTGCTCCGCCGCGTGGTCCAGCCACTACGCGGTGAGGTAGTTTCACCACGGCGCTTCCGGGCGCGGCACTACCCGAATCGGGTGAGACGGCTGGGATCCATCGGAAAACTCCCGACAAAACGGCGAACGCGAGGCGCGGCGGTCGGCGCGGTGCGACGCGCAGAGAGCCGTGACGTCGAGCCGCCGAGCGCAGGCGACGTCAGCGGGCGCCGAGCTTCGCGCAGAGCTCCTCGAGCCGCTCGTAGCTGACGCCGGCGCCGCGGGCCATGCCGCTGGCGAGCACGCCGTCGCGCACCTCGTTCGACGGGTAGCGCACGGTGACCGTGAGGCGGGTCTTGTCGCCCTCCTCGGTCAACGTGGACGTCACGACGGAGACGACGTCGGGGAACATCTCGAAGATCTCGGTGAAGACCACGCGCTCGGGGGCGTCGATCTCGCGGTACTCGCCATGGAACGCGGCCTGGCCCCGCGGGTGCGCGTTGACGAAGCGCCACTTGCCGCCGACGCGCAGATCGATCTCGCAGACGGGCACCGAGTAGCCGTCGCCGAGGCGGCCCCACCACTCCTTCACGTGCTCGGGCTTCGTCATCGCCTCGAACACGAGCGCGCGCGGCGCGTCGAAGAGGCGCGTCATGCGCACCTCGTCCGCCGAGGGCTGCGTGACCACGAACGTGTCCTTATTTGCGGCTGCGCTTGCGACCATGAGCGTGCTCCTTCGCCTTCAGGGCGTGGATGTAGACGTCGAGCCGATCGAGGCGCGCCTCCCACGCGCCGCGGAAGAGCTCGGCGAAGTCGACCACCTTCGCGAGCGGCGCCGCCTCGATCCGGCAGAGCCGGCGCTGGGCGTCGCGCCGACGCGACACGAGGCCCGCGCGCTCGAGCACGCGGAGGTGCTTCGACACGGCGGGCATGCTCATGTCGAACGGCGCGGCGAGGTCGGTCACCGAGCGCTCGCCCTCGAGCAGCCGCGCGAGGATCGCCCTGCGCGTGGGATCCGCGAGCGCACCGAACGTGCTCGACAGCGGGTCTGCGTCTTGATGAACCATGTGGTTACTTAACCTTTTGGTTATGTAACGCCGAGATCGGATCTCGTCAAGCGCGACGTCGCGTCGGTCGCTCGTCAGCCGCGCAGCGACACGAGGAGGCGGACGAGGCCACCGCCGGCGAGGGCCCACAGCGGGCTCACGCGCGCCGCCGTGAGCAAGACGAGCGCGCCCGCTGCGACCGCGGCGCCGAGGAGATCGTCGACGCCGGTGCGCGTGAGGCTGACCGTCGCCGCGATCAGCATGCCGATGACCGCTGGCGCCAGCGCGCGCAGCGCCGACGCCACGAACGGGTTCTCGCGGAACCGATCGACCGAGCGTCCGACGGCGATGGCGAGCGCGATCGCCGGGCCGAACATGGCGACGGTGCTCGCGAGCGCGCCCGCGACGCCGCCGACGCGATAGCCGATGAAGGTCGCGCAGATGGCGACCGGCCCCGGGGTGATCTGGCCGAGCGCGATCGCGTCGGCGAACGTGTGCGGGCCGATGAGGTGCTGCTCGAGGACGACGGCGCGCTCGATCGCGGGGATCATCGCCAGGCCGCCGCCGAACGTGACGATGCCGATGGGCGCGAACGTGCGCACGAGCCCCGCGATGGCGGCGCCGCCCGCGCCGAGCAGGAACGGCACCGGCGGCAGCGCAGGCGCGGCGCCCGTCGGCGGTGAGGGCGGGTGGGCGAGCGCGGCGCGCGCGACGCCGAACGCGATCGCCGCGACGGCGAGCATCGGCTCGGTGACGACGTGGAGCGACAGGACGACGCCGCACGCGACCGCCGCCGCGGCGTCCCA
>DASYCF010000248.1:0-6539 GCA_036500365.1 Byssovorax sp. | reverse complement strand
CGGTACGCCTCTTCGGAGTCATCTGCCGTCAAGAACACGATCGGTGTGTGCTCGGGCGCGAGGCGTCGCAGGCGCTCGCACGCCTCGAGCCCGTTCATCTCCGGCATCTGGATGTCGAGCAGCACGATGTCGGCGGGCTCGGCGCCGAACGCGTCGACCGCCTCGCGCCCGTCGGCGGCGACCGTGACCGCGTAACCCTCGGATTCGAGCACGTGCCGCGCGATCGATCGCACCTCGCTCGCGTCGTCGGCGACGAGGACGCGCTCGGGCCCCCCGCGATCCCTCACGCCCACCTCGTCACGGCCGGGGGGCTCGCCGGAGAGGCCCGGTCGTTAGGGCGGGAGCCTGGAATCTCCATCCGGGAAAAGACGGGGCTCATGCATCGGATGTTGACCCTGGCCGAGGGGGCGTCAACCTTCACTCGACTCGGTAATTCCCCTAACAATTCGAGGACATCCCCGATGAAGCAGAGCGCGCAGGCGGCGCGCGAACGTGCGCGCGCGGCTCGCGACTCGTCCGTCGGCGGGGCCGTCAGCGAGCGCGACGCGTGGACATGACGCGACGGGGCGACGCCCCGTTCGGCCGGCAAACGCGGATCGGGGACATCTCTTCACCCGCGGCTCGATCCCGGGATACGCTCTTCGGCGCCATGATCCGTGGGTTCTCCTGCGCGCCTCGCGCGACCGCTTCGGTCGCGGGCCTGGGGGTCCACGCCTGATGGGAGACGACGGCAACTTCCTCGAGATCGAGCCCGGCACCGTCGTCGCGAACCGGTACCGCATCAACCGCCCGCTCGGCCGCGGCGGCATGGGGGAGGTCTTCCACGCCGAGAACATCCGCACGGGCCGCCCCGTCGCGGTGAAGCTCCTGCGGGCCGACGCGAAGACCAAATCGTCCTCGGTCGCGCGCTTCCGCCGCGAGGCGCGCGCCGCCGGCTCGATCAACTCGGATCACGTGACGCAGGTCCTCGACGTCGAAGAGGACGCCGAGCACGGCATCGTCATCGTCTTCGAGCTGCTCGAGGGCGAGTCCTTGATCGACCGGCTGAAGCGCACCGGCCCCGTCGGCTTCGACGAGCTCCACCCCATCATCGAGCAGGTCTGGCTGGGCCTCGCCGACGCGCACCGCGCCGGGATCATCCACCGCGACCTCAAGCCGTCGAACGTGTTCCTCGAGCGCAGGCCCGACGGGATCACCCGCGTGAAGATCCTCGACTTCGGCATCTCGAAGCTGCCGAAGGAGATGGGCGGCGAGACCCTGACCGAGATGGGCCAGAGCCTCGGCACGTTCTCGTTCATGCCCCCCGAGCAGATCGGCAAGGCGAAGACCGTCGACCACCGCGCCGACATCTACGCCTGCGCGACGCTGATCTACCAGGCCCTCAGCGGCCAGCTCCCGTACACGGCGCGCAACATCCTCGTCATGGTCGAGATGA
Organism: Byssovorax sp.; assembly: GCA_036500365.1. Taxonomy (GTDB): domain Bacteria; phylum Myxococcota_A; class Polyangia; order Polyangiales; family Polyangiaceae; genus DASYCF01. Next base: position 5,104 of record DASYCF010000248.1, on the reverse strand, counting down.
AGACCAAGACCGACGCGCGCAAGCTGGCCGAGGCGATGGGCGTCGCCGTCGAGCCGCGCCTCGAGGCGTTCCTGCAAAAGGGCCTCCTCCGCGACGCGAACCAGCGCTTCCAGACCGCCATCGAGGCGCTCAACGCGTGGCGGGAGCTCAGGCCGGGTGGCATGTCCTCGTCGGGCTCTGGCTCGCACTCGGGTCACCCCACGCCGCCGCCTGGCTCCGCGGGGTCCCCGTCGCAGGTGTCGCAGAGCGCGAACGTGCCCGGCGCCCCGCGCGCCGTCTCGATCGCCGGCAAGCCGCCCGACGCGAGCGACTCCTCGTCGTCTTCGTCGGCCGCGACGCTCGCGATGCCGATGTCGCAGTACGGCCTGCAGCCGCCGCAGAGCATGCAGCCGCAGAGCTTGTCGCACATGCAGCAGCAGCAGCCGCAGAGCCTCCAGCGGCCGCCGCAGCAGCACCCGCAGCACATGGGCCAGCAGCAGCCGAACCACCTCGGCCGCACGAGCCCGATGTCGGCGCAGCTCGCGCAGGCGTCTCAGGTCGGGCTCGGCGGCACGCTGCTCGTGAAGCCCGACGGCGGGCCCGCGCACCGCCCGAACCCGCTGAACGCAGCGCGGGTGGCCGAGGCGAGCCGCGAGCTCCAGTCGGCGTCGATGCTCCAGCAGCCTTCGGGCTACTACCCCGTGCCGTCGCAGCAGCAGCCGCAGTCGTCGATGCAGGTCGCGCAGGCGCGCGCGATGGTGCCGCGCATCATCGACGAGTCGACGTCGGCGCCCGGCAGCGCCGACCAGACGCGGGTCTATCGGCCCGACGGACGCAACCCGCCGTCGATGCTCGACTCGAGCGCGTCGCCCTCGCAGAGCATGAACGTCTCGGTGGGGAACGTCCCGCAGCAGGCGCCCGAGAAGCGCTCGGGGCTCGCCCTCGCCCTCGGCGCGCTCGCGTTCGCGGTCGTCGGGTTCCTGATCGTGGCGGCGCTGCTCGAGTACTGGAAGACGCACTGACGCATGGCACGAGCCGGCGCGCCGCGGTACACGTCCGGCGTGGCGGGGTCACCGTTTCGCGCGTCGTTCTCGCGGTGGGCGTCGCGCGTGCGGGCGCGGCTCGCGCTCGGCCACGTGCTGACGGGCGCGGCGTGCGGCCTCGCGCTCGGCGCCGTCGCGGCGGGCGCCTGCTTCTGGCTGCGCGTCTCGGCCGCGCGGCCCGCTGGCGCGCTGCTCGGCGTCGTCGGCGCCGCGGCGGGCTACGCGATCGCGCGGCGGCGCCGCTGGGCCGACGGCGACGTCGCCCTCTACCTCGACGCGCGCCTCGGCTCGAACGAGGCGATCGCGACGGCCGTCGAGCTCGACGCACGTCGCGACGACGACGACGACAGCCCGGCGCACGCCGTCGTGCTCGCCCACGCGACCGACGCGCTCGGCGCCGCGACCGCGAAGCGCGTGCGGCCGCGCGTGCTCTCGCTCGGCCACGCGGCGCTGCCCGTCGCCGCGGCGATCATCGGCTACCTCTCCGTGCGCGCGCTCCCGCCCGCGCCCGCCGCGGCTGCGCCGCCCCCCGGGACCGAGCGCGTGAAGCTCGCCGACGTGCGCGGCCTCGACAAGATCGAGGACCTCGAGAGGCTCGACGCGCGCGACCCCGCGCAGCGCGAGCGCCTGAAGCGCCTCGCGGACGACGCGAAGAAGCTCCGCGAGCGGCTGAAGGACGGCATGGAAAAGCGCGAGGCGCAGGCCGAGATCGCGCGCATCAAGGACGGCATCCTCGCCGAGCGCCTGAGCCTCGGCGCCGGCGAGCAGCGCCAGGGCCTCGAGTCGGCCACGTCGAAGCTCGGCGAGAACCCGGTCCTCAAGAAGGCCGACAAGGCGCTCGGCGATCGCGACCTCGTCTCGTTCGACGAGGAGATGGAACGGCTCGCGAACCAGCTCGAGAAGCAGGACCGCGAGAAGGCCGAGAAGACCCTCGAGGACGCCGCCCAGGCCGCCGAGAAGAACGGCGCGAAGGACGTCGCGAAGGAGCTCGCCCGCCAAAAAGAGCTGATGCAGCAGCGCGGCGAGAAGGCCGACAAGCTGCGCGAGCTCGCGAAGGACCTCGGCGACGGGCTCGGCGAAGAGGGCAAGCAGGCGCTCGAAGACTGGAAGCAGAGCGGCAGCGCGAAGGACCAGCAGAAGCTCGAGAAGGCCCTCGAGGGCGCGCTCGAGAAGATGTCCCCCGAGGAGCGCAAGCGCCTCGCCGACAAGATCAAGAAGAACATCGCCAAGGCCGAGGAGGGCGGCGCGCCGGGCGGTCCGTCGAAGGAGCAGCTCAAGGACCTCGCCGAGCAGCTCGACACGCCCGAGGGTCGCAAGCAGCTCGAGGACGAGCTCAAGCGCATGGCCGAGGACGACGAGTCGAAGCGCCAAGAGAAGCTCGACGACGCCGAAGACGGCGCCGGCGAGGCCGAGGGCCAGCTCGGCGGCACGCCGATCCCGTTCCCCGTCTCGGGCGACGGCAAGCCGGGCAAAGACAAGTCGAGCGGCGGCAAGGACGACGCGGGCAAGGCGTCGCCTGGCCACTCCGACGACGAGCCCGGCAAGGCCGACCACCACGGCATGACCGGCAAGATCGAGGGCGGCGACCTGAAGTCACGCGCGGGCGCCCGCATCAACAAGGCCCGCCCGATGCCCGGCACGGTCACCGGCCGGAGCGCGGGGCAGGCGGGCGAGACGGCGAACACGATGGGCGACGGCGCCATCGGCCGCGCCGCCCCGGGCGAGGTCAGCGGCGTCGACCGCAGCGACGTTCCCGAGGAGTACCGCGAGCAGGTCGGCCGTTATTTCGAGCCGAAATAGCGTCAGTTGCCGCTCGCCTCGAGGCCTGACGCGCCGCGCGTCGACCACAGACAGGGTGCGCTCCCGAGCGGGCTCGCACTAGCATTCACCGCGATGATCCCGGGGAAGCCTCAGCACCGAACGTCCGCGCTCGTGTGCACGATCGTCGCCGCGCTCGGGGCTTGCGGCGGACCGGCCGAGTCGAGCTCCGGTCGCGCCGCGTCGAGCGCGAAGGTCGTCGCGCCGCCCGCGTCCGCATCCTCCTCCGCCGCGCCGGCCTCGAGCGCGTCGGCTGCGCCCGCGCCGCCGGCGAGCCCGTTCGCAAAACTCGTCGCGCTGCCTGCCGTCGTCGACCCGATCCACGATCCGCAGGGGAAGGGATGCGCCGTCTTCGCGGCGACCACGCCCGCGGAGCTGCCGGACGGCGCGTTCGCGTGGGAGGCGTGCGGCGCTGCGTCGGGCCTCGCCGGTTGCAGGCGCCTCGCCTGGCCGGCCGGCGCGACCGGCGTGTCGTTCGACGCGGAGGCGCGCCTCGGTCCGGTGATCGTCGGGCGCGTCGGTCGCGTCGGCGTCCTGTTCGTCGGCCTCGACGGCCGCGTCCGCGCCGCGCTGCAGGTGCGCCGCGGCACGGCCGAGCGCTGCGAGGTCGACAACCTGGTCGTCGGCGGCGGCCGCTTCGGCGTCGGCGTGCGGGGTGAGCTCGCAGCGCCCACGCCCGAGGACTACCCGCCCGCGTTCGTGTGGACGGTGACGGGCGACGACGGCGAGCCCGCCCGCCCCCGCGAGGATCACGGCGAGCTCTTCGACGCGATCGGTCCCGTGCTCGCCTCGACCCACTCGGGCGTGCACATCTGGCCGGCCGACAAGCTCGAGCCCGACCGGATGAAGGACACGAAGTACGTCGTCTTCGCAGGCGCGCTCGCGTTCGGCGTGCACACCGACGACAAGGCCCTCGACGTCCTCGCCGACGGCGCCGGCGCGGCGAAGAAGCTCGTCGATGCGCCGCCGGGTGCGCGGCTCCTTCGCGTCGGCGCCGACGCGTCGACGCTCGCGTGGACCCTCGCGGTGGGCGACGCTTGCGAGCTGGTCGCCGCCGCCACGGTCGACGCGCCGGATCGGCTCGCTGCCAAGCCTCTCGGTCGCGTGAGCTGCACCGGCGGCACGGAGCGCATCCCCGTGAGCGGCGGCTACGTGATGATCGACGAGGAGCTCATCCACGTCGCCGACGGCAAGCGCTGGAAGCCGGGCGTCGAGCTCCTCGGGGTCGCCGGCGCGGACCTCCTGGCCCACGTGGGCGCGAACGTCGTGCGCCTGCCGCTCGCCTCGCTCGGCACCCCGGAGGCGCCCGTCGCCGCGCCCGCACCGACGAAGCAGGATCCATGAATCGCCACCACGGTCCCGGCTCGAGCGGCGACGCGACGTGCACCTCGCAGGGCTACGCGCGCCGCGCGAACAGGGCCGGCTGCGCGTCCGTGGCGCGCTGATCGATCCGCGACGGCGATGCGCTTCGACGTCGTCGTCAACGCGACCGCGCACCTCCACCGGCAGAGGCCCGGGCTCGCCGCACACATGCGCGCCGTCGCGGCGGGGCGCGCCGAGATCCACGAGACCGCCGACCTCGGCGAGCTCGATGCGCTCGCGGGGCGGCTCGCCGCGCGCGGGACCGACGCGGTGATCCTGTCGGGCGGCGACGGGTCGTTCATGGCGGGCGCGACGGCGCTCGCCCGCGCGTTCGGCGACGGCGCGCTGCCGCGGCTCGGCCTGCTCCCCGGGGGTACGGTCGCGACCGTCGCGCGAAATTGGGGCATGCGCGGCGACCCGGCCGAGCTCCTCGCGCGGCTCCTCGACGCAGGCGACGCCGCCGCGCACACGGAGCGTCAGACCCTGCGCGTGATGGCGCGCGGCGCCAGCGGGGAGGCGCACATGCGCGTCGGCTTCATCTTCGGCACCGGCCTCGTCGCGAGCTTCTTCGACGTCTACTACGACGGCGGCGCGCGCGGCTACGGCGCCTCGGCGAAGATCGTCGCCCGCATCTTCGTCGAGTCCTTCGTCGGCGGACCGCTCGCGAAGAAGATCCTCACCCCGCTCCCGTGCACCATCGACGTCGAAGGAGCGACGCTCGCGCCCCGCGCCTTCTCGCTCGTCTGCGCGAGCGTCATCAAGGATCTCGGCATCGGGATGAAGGTCACCTACCGCGGCGGCGACGACCCCGAGCGCGTCCACCTCGTCGCGAGCTCGCTCCCGCCGAACGATCTCGGCCCGCGCGTCTTCCGCGTCCTCGCCGGCGCGTCGATCGGCGGCCG
>DASYCF010000247.1:0-3748 GCA_036500365.1 Byssovorax sp. | reverse complement strand
CGCGCACGAGCTTGCCGCGCGCGAGGCGCAGGCGCGACCGCGCAAGCCGTACGACCTCGCGAAGGCGCTCCAGGACGGCCTCGGATGACGCTCACGCTCGAGACGCTGTTGTGCTCCGCGTCGGGCTTCGGGTTGACGACGGCGTCGCCCGTGCAGCGCGCCGTCTGCCGCATCGTCGACGGGCTGCCGCTCGGCGAGCTCGGCGAGAACGCGGACGTGCGCGCGGCCGTGGGCGACGTCGACGCGCTGCCGAACGTCCGCCCGGCCGAAGTGTATCTCCTCGCGGCGATCCGCAGCGCGAAGTCGATGATCGCGGCGGCGGCAGCGCTCCGCGTCTCGCAGGACTGCGACGTGTCCGCGTTGAAGGCGGGCGAGACGCCGCGCGTGTCGATCGTCTCGCTCACGACCGACCTTGCCGGCGTCGTCTTCGGGCACCTCGTCGGGACTGTGCAGGCGCGGCCGGCGCTTCGTGCGCTCCTCGTCGGCGAGCCGACGGCGGACAGCGTTCTGCTGCGGCACCCGAGCGGGCGCGCGTGCGAGGTCAAGGTAGTCGCCGGTGCCCGGGCGGGCGCGTCGCTCGTCGCTCGTTGGTCGGCTGGCGTTATTTTTGACGAGGCTCCACGAATGAACGGGAGCGACGACGGCTCGGTGGTGAACTTCGACGACGCGCGCCGGGCCGTGCTCGGTCGTCTCTTGCCGGGCGCGCAGCTCATCGCGATCGGCTCGCCGTGGGCGCCGACGGGGCCCATCTACAACGTGGTCCAGGAGCACGAGGGCAAGCCCTCGGCGCACGTCGTCGTCATCCGCGCCACGGGGCCGGCGATGAATCCCACCCATTGGACGGCCGAGCGCTGCGCCGAGCTGCGCGAACGCGACGCGCAAGCGTATCGGACCGACGTGCTCGGGCAGTTCGCCGATCCCGAAAGCTCGCTCTTCACGGATGACGACCTGAAGGCGGTGACGCGCCCCGAGCCTGTGGAACTGCCCTACCTCGGCGGCTTCTACTACGCGGCGCAGGATGCGGCGACGCGTTCCAATGCATGGACGCTCGTCATCGCGACGAGTGATGGCGCGCGCGTGCGCATCGTCCTCGCGCGGCAATGGATGCCACGGCGCGACCAGCGCTTGAGCCCGTCCGTCGTGCTCGGCGAGATCGCAACCCTCTGCGCGGCCTATCGGGTCGACGTGGTGCATTCGGACGCGTGGTCCGCCGACGCGCTGACGGACATCGCGCGCGACAAGGGATTGCACCTCGAGACCCGGCAGCGGACGACGCAAGAGCGGGTGGAGCTATTCGAGTCGCTGCGGACGCTCGTCGCGCAGGGCCTCGTCGAGCTGCCGCCCGTCGAGGCGCTGCGCGCGGACCTCCTCAGCGTGCGCAAGCGCGTCACGCAACGGGCCGTGTCGATCGAGCTACCCCGCACGGGCGACGGGCGACACGCCGACTTCGCGCCGAGCGTCGCTCTCGCCGTGAAGCTCGCGAAGGCGGGCGACGCGTTCGCCGAGCCCGACCCGCATCTTGAAGAGCTCGCGCGCGAGGCTATCGCGGCGTGCGGCTGGGGATCGCGCTGCGGATAGCCTCACGAAGGACCACCATCATGTCGAAGTTCGTCACCATGCCGTCGTTCACCTTCGCGCCCGTCGGCGGTCTCGTCGTCGACGCGCTCTCGCCCGCGCAGATCGGTGACAACGGCGATCCGTCGTTCCGAGGCCGTGTCTGGTCCCTGCCGACCTTCGCCGACGAGGTCGACGCGACGTCGCCGATCGACACCGGCCGCTTCGTCGCGAGCTTCTTCGACGCGTCGGGCTTGTGCAACGGCATCCTCGTCGTGACGGACGCCGACGCGATCGTCGGGGTGAGGCCGTGGCGCTACCTCGGCGGCCAGACGTGGGCGCGCTTCGGCGCCGACACCTTGATCGGCCCGGGCTCGACCATCACCGACGGCACCGGCATCGCGTTGCCGCTGGACAACACCATCTTCTTCCAGATCCTGACGGCGACCGCGAGCGCCGCGTCGCTCATGCTCACCGTGTTCCCGACGTCGCGGAGCTACTCGCCGTGACGATCGAGGCGACGGAGCGCCGCTGCGAGCGCTTGCCCGCCGAGGTGCGCGCCGGCGCGCCGTGCCCGCGCGCGCTCGATCGAACGTGTCGCTACGGGTGCCGCGACGGCGCGTGCGCGCTCGTCGTCGCCGACGAGAACCCCGACGGGATGACGCTTGGCGAGGTCGCGAAGCACTTCCGGTGCACGCGCGAGAACGTCCGCCAGATCGAGGCGCAGGCGCTCGCGCGCCCCGGCATCCGGCGCCTCCTCGTCGCGCTCGGAGCCGAGCCGTGAGGACGTCGGCGCCCGCGTACACGTCGCCCGAGCACGTCGACGGCGCCGCGCTCGAGGTCGTCGAGCTCGACGGCGAGGGCTTCGTCACCCTCCGGAGCCTGTACGCGCCCTTTGGGAAGCGCGTGGACAACCAGGTCGCCCAGCTCGAAACGTGGGCGACGCTGCGTAAAATCCAGGTCCCTTCCAGGAAGGGTGCTGGAAATCTGCCGGATCCCGAGCCCCTGTGCATCGCGTACCGGGACGCCCCGCTGGCCATCGCGCGGACGGCCGTCGCCGCCGAGCTCGGGCCGCAGGCCTCGCCGTGACGTCGAAGCGCGCGCCCGCGCCCCCGCTCGTCTTCGTCGTCGACACGCGCGAGCCTCCGCACACGGCGTGGTCCTTCGACGGCGCGCCCGTCGTGCGACGTGCTCTCGCGGCGGGCGACTACAGCGTCGAGGGCTTGGAGACGCGCGTCGCGATCGAGCGCAAGGCCGCGGGCGACCTCGTGTCGACGTGCACGTACGGCCGCGAGCGCTTCGAGCGCGAGCTCGTGAAGCTGGCCGCGTACGACCGCGCCGTCATCATCGTCGAGGGCGATCTCGAGAGCATAATCAGGTGGACCTATAAGGGCACGACGAACCCGAGCGCGCTCGTCGGCTCGTTCGCGTCGTGGTTCGCGCGTTACAACGTCGCGACCATCTTTGCCGGCAACGCGTTCAACGCCGCAATCCTCGCGCGGCGCTTCCTCGAGAAGGCCGCGAAGCACCTCGCGCCGCATCCTGTAGAAGCCGAGGACGCGGCCGGGTGATACGATTGGCCCATGCGCGCCCCGATGGACCCCGAGCCCGAGTCGCCGCCGCCCGCGAAGCGCGAGCCCATCCTGCCGCCGTCGCGCGCCTACGAGCCCGAGCAGGTCGCCGACTACGTCGTGGACTTCATCAAGCGCTACCGCGCTGAGCACGGGCTGCCGCCGATGAAGCCGTAACCGCGCGGCGGCCCCACCCCATCTTGGCATGCGTCTAAGCAGGCGCATGTTTGCGGTCAGAGGAGAAGGACCCCATGGACAAGAACCTCAGCCCCGAAGCCCAGGCACGCGCGACCGCGCTCCTGGCCAAGGTCGACGCGGAGATGATGCAGGGCATGCAGCGCGAGCGCGACGAGCTCGGGGAGCTCCCCGCCGTGCACGACCACACGAAGGGCGAGTACATGGCCGACGTCGACCCCGCCGAGGCGGACCACTTCCTCGCCGTGAAGCACGAGCGCGCCGACGAGGCGCCGCCCCCGCCGCCCGCTGACGCTCACGAGGAGCCCAAACGCGGGCGCGCCCGAGACCGCGGCCCCCGGGGCGCGCGGGCCCTTCACCCCGACTCGTGGGCCGCCAAAGAAGCCGCACGCCTCGCCGCCGAAGGCGCCGACGAGGGCGCTGCGTAC
>DASYCF010000246.1:0-5100 GCA_036500365.1 Byssovorax sp. | reverse complement strand
GTGGTGCAACCGGGCGTCGTCCGTCCCGCAACTCCGGAATTACCCATGCGCATGCGCTCCGCCTTCGGAATCGCCGCCGCGATCATCGCGTCGTCTGCCACCGCGTTCGCGCAGCAGCCCCAGCCGGCACCTCAGATGCCGCAGCTGCCGCAGATCAACATCCCCGGGCTCACGCCGGTGCAGCCGCAGCAGCAACCGCAGCCGCAGCAGCCGGCGCAGCCTGCGCCCGCCCAGCCGGTCATCCCAACCATCCCGTGGCTCCAGCCGCAGCAGCCTGCGCAGCCCGCGCAGCCTGCCCCGCAGCCCTACGGCCAACCGGGCGCGCAGCCTGCGCCGTACGGGCAACCGGCGCCGTATGGTCAACCGGCGCCCGGCTACGGGCAGCCTGGCTACAGCGCGCCGTACGGGGCGCCGGCGCCCGTGTACAACGGTCAGTACAACCCGCAGGGCGGCGTGTCGCCGTACGCGGCCCCCGTCCACAGGAAGAAGCGCGGCAGGTCGACGCCGCTCGAGATCGCGTACCTCTACACGACGGCGACGGCCTACGGCGTCGGCGCCGGCATCTGGATCGACGCGGAGGCGGGCATCACGGACCCGGGCGTCGACTTCATCATGCCGGCCCTTCTCGGCGTCGGCGCGCCCGTCGGCGTGTACTTCCTCGACACGCCTCCGCTGCCGAAGGGCATGCCGTCGGCGATCGCGACCGGCATGATCCTCGGCGGGGCCGAGGGCCTCGGCTTCGCGTCGTACCAGTACGTGACGGCGAACGCGGGCGACGGGTGGAGCTTCCGCGCGATCACGCGGGCCGAGATGATCGGCGCGACCCTCGGCGGCGCGGCGGGCTGGGGCTACTACTATGTGGCGCGGCCCACGCCGCAGCGGAACCTGCTCTTCGCCTCGGCCGCGACTTGGGGCGCCGCCGTCGGCACCCAGCTCGGCGCAGGCGCGTCGACGGGCGACTGGGGCCAGGCGAACGACGCGACGTCGCGCGGCGGCCTCATCGGGATGAACATCTTCCTCGCGGGCTCGCTCGCGGTCGGCCACGTTTGGACGCCCTCGTGGAACCAGCTCGGCTGGATGTGGGGCGGCTTCGGCATCGCCGAGGCGGTGTCCGCGCCGGTGTACCTCTTCTACGCCGGCGGCGATCACGACCCGCGCCACGGCCTCATCTTCCAGGGCGTCGCGGGCACGCTCGGCGTCGCAGCGGGCGCGCTCATCGGCCGGCCCGAGCGGCGCGGCCGCGTCGCCGAGCTCGAAGAGGAGCAACAGGAGCACGACTACTGGGAGAAGGATCACCACAAGTTCCGCGTCCTCGGCGGCGGCCTCATGCCCGTGCAAGGCGGCATGGGCCTGAACGCGACCGGCCAGATCTGGTGAGCCGCCGGTGAGCGGCGCGCGCCAGGGGCCTGCTATGCTCCGCGGTCGATGCCGACCCTGAAGTATTTCGCGCCAGCCGGCGCGCCGCGCCTCTACAGCATCCACAAACCGCTGACGACCATCGGCAGGGCGCGCGGCAACGACGTCGCCGTCGACGGCAAAGGCGTCGCCGAGCATCACTGTCAAATCCTCTTCGACGGGCGTGATTTCGTCCTCGAAGAGAACGACCGCGACGCCGACATCGCCATCAACGGCAAGAAGAAGCGGCGCGCGCGGCTCGTGCACGGCGATCGCCTCGCGCTCGGCGCGGTCGAGCTCGGCTTCTCGATGTTCGCGGAGGCGACGTCGGCCTCCTCGGACGACGCCGGCGGGGAGGGCAAGTCGAGCCCGCAAGGCTTCTCGGCCGAGCTCGCCGGCGTGCGCAAGCTCTTCGCGTTCAGCGAGAAGCTCATCAACCGGCGCAGCGTCGACGAGCTGCTCGAGGCGATGCTCGACGACGTGATCGAGCTCACCAACGCCGACAAGGGCTTCCTGCTCCTGCTCGAGGGCTCCGACGTCTCGCCGGCCGAGCCGGTCGATCCCGCGCGCGGGCCCGTGAGCACGGAGCGGAGGCTCAGCGTCCGCGCGTCGCGCAACGTGCGGCGCGAGGCGATCACGAACGCCGAGGGCCGCATCTCGGACAGCATCGTGCGGCAGGTCATCGAGAAGGCGCGCGCGCTCATCGTGAGCGACGCGCTCGCCGACACGAACTTCAGCCAGAGCGAGAGCGTCATCGCGATGAAGCTCTCGAGCGTGATGTGCGCGCCGCTCCTCTCGCAGGGCGAGGTCATCGGCGCGCTCTACGTCGGCAACGACAAGGTGAAGCACCTCTTCGAGCGCACGCAGCTCGAGCTCTTGTCGATCTTCGCGTCGCAGGCGTCGCTCATCCTGCAGAACGCGATGCTCCTGAACGCGCTCCGCGCCGACAAGGAGAAGCTCACGGCCGAGCTCCACGACAAGAAGTTCGGCGAGATCATCGGCGCGTGCCCGTCGATGATCGAGGTGTTCCGCAAGCTGCAGAAGGTCGCGAGCACCGACATCAGCGTCCTCATCACGGGCGAGACGGGCACCGGCAAGGAGCTCATCGCGAAGGAGCTCCACCGACGGAGCCAGCGCGAAAACGGCCCGTTCGTGCCCATCAACTGCGGCGCCATCCCCGAGAACCTCATCGAGAGCGAGCTCTTCGGCCACGTGCGCGGCGCGTTCACCGGCGCCGTCGTCAACAAGACCGGCAAGTTCCAGCAGGCCGACAAGGGCACGCTCTTCCTCGACGAGATCGGCGAGCTGCCGCTGAACCTGCAGGTCAAGCTCCTCCGCGCGCTGCAGGAGCGCGTGGTCTTCCGCGTGGGCGACTCGAAGCCCGAGAAGGTCGACATCCGCGTCGTCGCCGCGACGAACCGGAACCTCGAAGAAGAGATCCGCGCGGGCCGCTTCCGCGAGGATCTCTACTACCGTCTCAACGTCGTGAACCTGTGGCTGCCGCCGCTGCGCGAGCGCGGCGACGACGTGCTGATCATCGCGAAGGTGCTGCTCTCGAAGTACGCCGACGAGCTCAAGAGCCCCGTCCGCGGCTTCAGCCCGGCGGCGCTCGCGGCCGTGAAGAAGCACGCGTGGCCGGGCAACATCCGGCAGCTCGAGAACCGCATCAAGAAGGCGCTCGTGCTCTGCGACCAGACGCTGCTCGCGCCCGAGGACCTCGACCTCGGCGCGAACGCGGAGACGCCGATCCTCCCGCTCGAGAAGGCGAAAGAGGACTTCCAGCGCCGCTACGTGCTCGAGGTGCTCGAGCGCAACAACGGCAACCGCACGCAGACCGCGCGCGACCTCGGCGTCGATCCGCGCACGATCTTCCGCTACCTCGAGAAGGAAGCGAACCCGATGCCGAGCGGCGCCGGCGGCGTCGCGCGGGACCCGGGCGGCGAAGGCAGCGGCTGACTTAAGAGAACTCGACTCGGAGCGCCGACCAGCTGAGGCCCGAGCCGACGACGACGACGGCGGCGACGTCGCCTGCGCCGAAGCGGTCCCAGTGCTGGCTCAGCACGACGGGCGCGCCAGCGGCCGCCTGGTTGCCGAAGTCGACGATGTTGAAGTGGTGCCGATCCTCGGGGATCTCGCAGCGACGGCACACGGCCTCGAGCATCGTCAGGTTCGCCTGGTGGCCGACGTAGTGCACGCGGTGCGCGCGGTCGGGGCCGACGGCGGCCTGGATCTCGGCGAGGAGCGCGCTCATCTGCTTGATGGCGAACTTCTGCACGGCGGAGCCGTTTTGATAGAAATGCCCGAGCCGCGGGATGACCACCTCGTCGCAGCCCTCGGGGTTCGCGCCGAAGGTCGACCACGCGACGCGCGCGCGGCTCGGCACCTTCGTCGACACGACCGCGGCGCTCGTCGCGTCGCCGAAGAGGATCGCGCTCGAGCGATCGGCGAAGTTCGTGATGCGCGTCGTGTTCTCGGGCGAGACGAGGAGCACGTAGTCGGGCGCGTTGTCGCCGAGCTGCGAGACGAAATGCGCCTGCATGCCGAACGTGCTGCACGCCGACTGCATGTCGAAGCACGGCACGCGCAGGCCGAGCTCCTTGCCGATGCGCGACGCCTCGGCCGGGATGCAGTTGTCGGGTGAGCAGTCGCCCGCGATGATCATGCCGACGTCGGCCGGGGTGATGCCCGCGCGCTCGATCGCCATGCGCGCGGCGCGCGCGCCGGTCTGCGCGTTCGTGTAGAGCGCGGCCTCCTGCGCGCCGCGGAGATCCTGGTTCTTCGTCGCGCGGATGTAGTCGAGGGGCAGCACCGTTCGTCGGCCCGTGATGCCGACGCGGTCGAGGATCCACTTCTCGTTCGTGCCGATGTCGAGCGACTCGAGGAACGCGTTGTCGATCTGGTTCTCGGGGTGAAAATGGCCGAGCCCGTGGAAGAAGAGCATGGGCGCGCCTCCCGCGCGGCAGCGGTCTACCACGAGCTGCGCCCGCGTTTCGCCGTGCGATCGTGCTCGATTCGTCACGTTTCTGTCGTGACGCAGCGCGTGCGCCGGGCTACCCAAGGGGCGTGGCGCCGCCCGAGGTGACCCCCGCGTGGATCGTCTCGGAGCTCGATCGCGCGCGCGAAGAGGCTGCGAGCGCCGACGCGATCGTGGCGTTCGACGCCGACGGCACGCTGTGGGGCGGCGACGTCGGGCTCGATTTGTACGAGGCGCTGCTCGACGAGGGCGGCGTGCGTGACGCAGCGCGCGACGGGCTCGCCGCCGAGGCGCGAGAGCTCGGCCTGAGGGCCGACGGCGACACCCTGTCGATCGTCCGCGACCTCTACGCCGCGTACAACGAGGACCGCTGGCCCCTCGCGCGCGCGTTCGCGGCCATGGCGTGGACGTTCGCGGGCTGGCACGAGGCGGAGCTCGACGCCTTCGCTGCGCGCGTGACCGTGCGCGCGAAGCTCGCCGCGCGCGTGCGCCCCGAGCTCGAGCCCGTGCGCGCGTGGGCCCGCGAGCGCGGCGTCGACCTGTACGTCGTGTCGGCGTCGCCCATCGCGATCGTCGCGCTCGGCGCGGCGCTGCTCGGCGTGCCGCGCGCCAACGTCATCGCGATGACACCCGCGATCGACGCGCACGGCGTCGTCGAGCCGCGCCTCGCGGGGCGCGTCGTGTACGGGGACGGCAAGCTCGAGTCGCTGCGCGCGCTGCGGCCGAACGCC
>DASYCF010000245.1:0-1565 GCA_036500365.1 Byssovorax sp. | reverse complement strand
GCAGACTCCGATCCTCCGCACGCGGTGACGCCGCCGTTGTCGAAGAGCACCGTCCGCGCGCCGCCGCCGACTGGCACCTTCTCGAGGCCGACCGTCGTGTAATAGTACGCGTACGCCTCGTCGACCGCGACGCCGTCCCACCACACGCCCACTTGATCGTGGCTCGGGTTCGCGACGAGGGTCGTCGTCCCGCCGCCGTTCAGGTCAATCGCGACGAGGCCGAACGATGCGTCGACCGCGTAGGCCTCGTCGCCGCGGACGGTCAGGCCCGTGAGCTGCTCGTCGACCGACGCGACGGTCGCCCCCCCGGCGCCGAGCGGGCTCGAGCGCGCGATCACGAGCGGCCCGTGATCCCTCGGCCCGCGGTACGTCACGCGATACACGAAGTCGCCGTCGGCCGCGGCGGAGGGATCGTAGACGGAGGTGCCGAGGTCGACCGACGCGCCCGTGCACGGATCCACGCTGAGAAGATCGGAGTGATTCGACGGATGACCGAACACGAACGTATAGAGTCGATCGGGCCCCGCGAAGAGCGAATACGAGCTCCCGCTGAGCTCTGCACCGAACGTGAGCAGCGCAGTTGGCTCGGGCGCAGGCGCGCACCCGCTCGGTGGCCCGCCGCCAGTCTCGAGCGACCCGACGTCGAGCGGGCTCCGCGCGCCGCAGCCGACGAGGAAGGCGGCCGCGCACGCCGTCGCTCGAATCATCGCGTCACGCGGGCGGGGCGAGGAGGCGCTCGACCTCGGCGTACGTCGCGGCGACGGCCTCGTCGATCTTCGTCACGTCGGTGCCGCCGGCCTGCGCCATGTCGGGCCGGCCGCCGCCGCTCCCGCCGACGATCCTGGCGATCACCTTCACGAGGTCTCCGGCCTTCACCTTGTCGGTCGCCGCCTTCGACACCATGACGCAGAGCTGCGCCTTGCCGCCTGCGCTCGCGGCGAGCATCACGACGGCGCGCTCGCCGAGCTTGTCGCGCCACTGCTCCGCCGTGTCGCGCAGGACGCCCGCGTTGGTGCCGTCGGGCACGCGCTCGGCGAGGACCTTCACGCCGCCGATCTCGCGCGCGCGATCACCCACGCCCGCGGGCTTCGAGCCCTCGGCCGCGTGCGCGCCGGCGCCGGACGCGCCCGCGGAGACGAGATCGCGTTCGAGCTTCGCGACCTTCTTCTCGAGCTCGCGCTCGTGCGCGGCGAGCTTCTCGATCTTGCCGACGAGGTCGCCGCCTTGCGCCTTCGCGGCGTGGCGCGCGCGCGTGAGCTCGGCCTCGCCCTCGCGCACGTACGCGAGCGCGTTCATGCCCGTCGCCGCGAAGAGCCTGCGCACGCCGGCGGCGACGCCGCCTTCGCCCGTGATCTTGAAGAGGCCGATGTCGCCGAGCGCCTTCGCGTGCGTGCCGCCGCAGAGCTCCACGACCTCGGGCGTCATGGTGAGCATGCGCACGGTCGAGCCGTACTTCTCCTCGAAGATCGCCATCGCGCCGCGCTTCTTCGCCTCGTCCATGGGCATGATCTCGGTGAGGACCTTCGCGTTCGTGAGGATCTTCTCGTTCACGAGGTCCTCGACGC
>DASYCF010000244.1:0-10822 GCA_036500365.1 Byssovorax sp. | reverse complement strand
ACGCCGGGGCCGTCGTCCTCGACCTCGACGCGCGCGCCGGCGGCGTCGCGCGATGCCCTCAAGGCGACGCGGCCGCGCCCGTTCGTCGCGTCCGCCGCGTTGAGCAGCAGGTTCAACAGCACCTGCACGACGCGCTCCTCGGCGATGGCGACGCGGGGCACGTCGGGCGCGACGTCGACCTCGAGCTCGATGTCCCGAAAGCCCTTCTGGGGCTTCACGAGCGCGGCGACGTCGCGCGCCGCCTCGCCCACGTCGCCGCTCGCGGCGCCGCTCGCCGGCCCGCTCGCGACCGCGGGCCGCGCGAAGTCGAGGAGATCTCGGAGCACGCGGTGGATGCGCTCGGTCTCCTTCTTCATGCGCTCGACGAAATCGCGCTGCTCCTCGGGCGGCAAATCGCCCGCGAGCAGGAGCTCCTCGAAGCCGAGGATCGCCGAGATGGGGTTTCCGATCTCGTGCGCGAGCCCGGCGGACAACCGACCGACGGACGCGAGGCGCTCGCTCCGCACGACCTGCTCCTGCGCGCGCTCGATCTCGGCGGCGTGGCGGGTGGCCTCGTCGACGCGCGCGCGGAGCTCCTCTTCGTCGGCGCGGAGGCGCTCGGTCATGCGCGCGAGATCCTCGCCGAGCTCGGCCAGCTCGCGCGCGGCGGCCTTCGGCGGCTCGAGCGTGCGCGCGCCGCCCGCGACCTTGCGCGCAGCGCGCGTCAGCCGATCGACGGGCCGCACGACGAGCCGCGTGAGCGCGAAGTACGAGAACACGAGCAGCGCGACGCCGACCGCGGCCGTGTAGAGCGCGAAGAGGCGCACGAGCGGCCCCGTCGGCGTCGTCGAGTCGTCCGTGCGCACGACGACGGCGACCGCGCTCACGTCGGGTCCCTCGCCCGGCATGGCGACGAGCACCGCGCGCCCGTGCGACGTCTCGACCGCCTCGAGCCGCTCGGACGTCGGATCGATCACACGCGGCAGCGCGCCGACTTCGCCGGCCGTGCGCGCGCGCGCGCCGCCCTTTCCGTAGACGCCGACGGCCGCGACGCCGCCCTGGCCGAGCTGCGCGTCGAGCAGCGCCGCGACGCTCGCGTCGTCCCTGCGCGCCGACGCCGCCTCGCCGACGTGCGCCGCGATCGACCGCCCGAGGGCGCGCGCGCTCGACTCGCGCACGCTCGCCATGCTCGCCCGCGTGAGGTTCGCGACGGCGACGTACAGCGGCACGAGCGCGAACAGGAGCAGCACGGCGAGCGCGGCGCCGAGCTGAACGCGGATGCCGAGCCGCATCTCGCTAGCCTACAGGCGGCGCCCCGACGTCGGGCAACCTCCCACATGCGCGCATCGGCCCGCGCCGAGCCTGCCACGCGCGCCAGGGTGCGGGCGCCGCCACGCGGGCTGCTTCGCCGCGATTTCGCGAGCTTCGGCGCGATGCCGGCGCGCGGCCCGGGGGTTGCTTTGACGTCGGGCGCGGCGCCGATGCCGCTCGTAGCAGCTCAACTCGTGAAGTACGCTTCTCAATTCGCTCGCTGCTGATCACTCCGCGTGAGGTCGCTCGTGCGCTTGTCCTTCGCCGCCATCGTCACCGCCGCCGTCGCGCTCGGCTCCCTGCTCGGGTGCTCCGGCGCGGGCGAGTCCGCGGGGGCCGGCGCCGCGAGCGGGCCGCTGAGCTACTGGCACGACATCAAGCCGATCATCGACGCGAACTGCCTCCCCTGCCACGACCACGGCAACATCGGGCCGATGCCGCTCACGAGCGCCGACGAGCTCCGGGCCGCCGCCGGCGCCGTCGCGCAGGCGACGTCGACGAAGGCGATGCCGCCGTGGAGTCCGGCCGACGGCTGCCGCGAGTACCTCGACAAGCGCGGACTCACCGATGACCAGATCAGCACGATCGGCGCGTGGGTCGCCGCCGGCGCCATCGCGGGCGACCCCTCGGACGAGGGCGCGCCGCTCGCCGGCCAGGATCCCGGGCTCGACCGCATCGACGTCTCGCTCACGATGCCCGTCACGTACACGCAGAAAGAAGACCCCGATCAGCAGCGCTGCTTCGTGATGGACTGGCCGGTCGATCACCTCACGTACATCACCGGGTTCGGCGCCCAGCCCGGCACGCCCGAGGTGGTGCACCACATCGGCGTCTACGTGGCCGGCCCCGACCGCATCGCGCAGATCGCGCGCGACGACGCGAACGACAGCGGGCCGGGCTTCGACTGCTTCTCGGGTCCGGAGGGCGCGTCGTTCGAGATCGCGGCGTGGGTCCCCGGCGAGCTCGGCC
The DNA here is from genome assembly GCA_036500365.1 of Byssovorax sp. Lineage (GTDB taxonomy): Bacteria > Myxococcota_A > Polyangia > Polyangiales > Polyangiaceae > DASYCF01. The sequence continues at coordinate 8,563 of DASYCF010000244.1, read as the reverse complement.
GCACCTTCCCGCAGGGCGTCGGCTACGAGATCCAGCCCGGCTCGCAGGTCATCGTCCAGATGCACTACAACGACAACTGGACCGGCCAGGCGCAGCCCGATCGCTCGACGGTGTTCTTCAAGACCGACGATCACGTCGAGAAGAAGGCGCAGCTCATCCACTTCAAGGGCACGGACTGGGTGCGCGACCTCTTCATCCCCGCGCTCTCGTCCGACACGTCGATCCAGTCGAACGTGAGCCTCGGGAACGGCGACGCGGTCGACGTGCAGTGGGTCAACGTCCACCAGCATTATCTCGGCTCGAGCGACCATTTGAACCTCACGCGCCAGAGCGGCGAGAGCGAGTGCCTGCTCGACGTGCCCGTCTTCAACTTCTGGTGGCAGCAGGCGTACTTCCTGGCCGAGCCCGCGACCCTTCGCCCCGGCGACACGCTCGATGTCGGCTGTCACTGGGACAACACGCCCGGCCACCAGCGCCTGGTCGACGGCGAGCCCCAGGTCTCCGAGGACGTCCACTGGGGCACCGAGTCCGCCGAGGAGATGTGCATCGGGACGGTGATGGTCACGCGGCACTAGGGGGCGGACCGCGAGCGGCGCGCGCGCGCCGACGAATGGGCGTATTCTTCGACGCCCGATGGTCTCGTTCAGCTCGGATGCGCGCGCGGCGGAGCTCGAGATGCGCGCGATCTTGTTCGTGCTCGTCGCCTTCGCGTTCGTCGACGGCACGTTCGACGCGAGCGAGCGCGCGTTCGTGCGCGACACGGTCGACGCGCTCGTCGAGCGGCGCGCCGCGGAGTCGTTCGGCGGCGACGAGTCGGCCAAGGGCGACGTGCTGCCGCGGTGGCGCGCGCACTTCTACAACGCCGTCAGCGCCATCGAGTACGAGATCCGCGCGAGCCTGACCGAGAGCGTCGCCGTCGGCGAGTCGCTCGGCGAGTATGTCGCGTCGCGGCTCAAGCTCCGCTGCTTCGAGCTCCTGCACGGCCTCGGCGCCAAGAACCGGCCCGCGCTGCTCCAGCTCATCGACGGCGTGATCCGCGCCGACGGCCAGGTCGACCCGGCCGAGCAGCACTTCCGCGACGAGATCGAGCGCCTGCTCGTCGCGGGCTCGCCGCACGCGCCCGCGCACGCCTCGCACGCGAACCGCGCCCCGCCCGTCACCGTCGACGAGCCGCGGCCCCTCTCGCTGAAGACCGTCGATCACCCGTTCTTCCGCAGCGGCGAGGTCGCGTACATCCCCGATCCCGCGCGCTTCGCCCACCAGGCCGCGGCCGACATCGAGCTCATGCAGCGCTTCGAGAAGCGCATGTGGGAGCAGCGCGCGATCGGCAACGGCCGCCTCGCGAAGGCGAGCTCGTTCGCCGGCTTCGCGGGGCAAGACCCCTTCCTCGACGGCTGGACGCAGGTCTCGCCGACGAAGCGCGGCGCGCGCGTCGAGGCGATCGTCTTCGGCGATCTGCACGGCTGCTACAGCTGCCTCAAGGCGGGCCTCATGCAGGGCGAGTTCTTCGCCAAGGTCGAGGCGTACCAGAAGGATCCGCAGCGCACGCCGTTCCCGATGGTCGTCTTCCTCGGCGACTACATCGACCGCGGCCTGCGGAGCTACGACGGCGTGCTGCGCGGCGTCTTGCGCGTCTTCCTCGCCGCGCCCGATCACGTCGTCGTCCTGCGCGGCAACCACGAGCAGTACAGCGCGAAGGGCGACCGCATCGAGTCGCCCATGCGCCCGGCCGAGGCGATCGCGTCGATCGCGCGGTTCGCGCCGCGCGCGCTGCTCGAGGCGCACATGCGGCTCTTCGAGGTGATGCCTAGCTCCCTCGCGCTCGGCCCGATCTTCTTCGTGCACGGCGGGATCCCGCGCGACGAGACGCTGCGCGCGAAGTGGAGCGGCCTCTCCACGCTCAACGATCCCGAGCTCCGCCAGCAGATGGCCTGGAGCGATCCGAGCGACGTCGACGAGGTGCCCGACGAGCTCCAGCGCAGCAACATGCGCTTCGCCTTCGGCAAGGAGCAGCTCCGGCGCTTCTTGCACACGGTCGGCTGCTCCACGCTGGTGCGCGGCCACGAGCGCGTCGTCGAGGGCGTGCGCGTCGTCTACAAGGACCCCGACGCGAAGCTCGTGAGCGTGTTCTCGTCCGGCGGCGCGACGAACGACGACCTGCCCCCGCAGAGCAACTACCGCGAGGTGACGCCGATGGCCCTGCTCGTCCGCCTCGACGACGCCGGCGCGCGCATCACGCCCTTCCCGCTCGAGTACGCCCACTACGGCGACCCTCGCTGGAACGCCCTCGCCGTGAACCGCCGCTTCGTCTGAAGGGCTGCTGACTCGGTCTCGCGAGACCTGGGCGAGGCGGCTTGACAGCCAATTGGTAAGTTGTTACTTACGGTAAGTGTCAGCTAACCGACGGCTGGATCTCGACGCGCTCGGAGATGGAACGCGGCGGGAGATCTTCGAGCGGCTCGCGCGCGGGCCGATGGCGGTGGGCGAGATCGCGAGCGGGCTCACGGTGAGCCGGCCGGCGGTGTCGCAGCACCTGAAGGTGTTGAAGGAGGCCGGGCTCGTGACCGATCGCGCGGAGGGGACGCGGCGCCTCTACCAGCTCGACCCGCGCGGCGTCGCGGCGCTCCGCGACTACTTCGACCGCATGTGGGACCAGGCGCTCGCCGCGTTCGCGCGCGAGGTCGAGCGCACCGAAGACGAAGCGAAGACGAAGACCCGAACCACGAAGAGGAAGCGATGAGCGAGATGCGAGTTCACAAGACGATCACGGTGCAGGCGCCCATCGAGCACGCGTTCCGCGTGTTCACCGCCGGGTTCGACAAGTGGTGGCCGCGCGCGCACCACATCGGCAAGGCCGAGCTCGAAGAGGCCGTGCTCGAGCAGCGCCTCGGCGGCCGCTGGTTCGAGCGCTGCGTCGACGGGACCGAGTGCGACTGGGGCAAGGTGCTCGCGTGGGAGCCGCCGCGCCGCGTGGTCGTCTCGTGGCACCTCGACGGCGCGTTCCAGTACGACCCAGATCCTGCGCACGCGAGCGAGGTCGAGGTGCGCTTCACGGCCGAGGGCGGCGGCGTCACGCGCGTCGAGCTCGAGCACAAGCACATCGAGCGGCACGGCGCGACGGCCGAGGCGGTGGTCAAGGGCGTCGACTCCGGCGGCGGCTGGGCGTCGCTCCTCGCCGACTTCGCCAGGCACGCGGCGAGCTCGATCGAGGCGCAGCCCTCCGCCTGACGCTGGCCGAAACTTGGCCCGAAGGCCCGGGATCCGCGACGAGATGGCGTGGCGGATCCCACGGCGGGCGCGTCGAGCGCGGCGGAGCAAGGACGAACGTGGGTCGACGGCGCGCTCGCGCCGCTCACGATGCTCGTCCCGTTCGGCGTCGCGCTGTCGCGCGCGGCGTCCGGCGGCCAGTGGCGCGGCGATTTGCCGGCCGTGCGCGATCTCGGGCTTGTCGCCGTCGGCTTCGGCGGCGGCGCGTCGACGCTCGTCACGCAGGCGCTCACGCTGATCCCCCTCGGGCCGAAGCCGTTCCGCGCGGCGCTCGGCTCCGTGATCGCGCTCGCGGTCGCGGGGCGCCTCCTCTACGCGCTCGTCCGGCGCGTGCTCGCCGTCGCGTCACCCTCGCCGCGGCTCGGCGCGGTGCTCGCGTTCGTCGCGACGCTCACGGTCACGCTCTCGCCCACGTGGCAAGGCGAGGCGACGATCGGAGGCGGCGCGATGCCTGCGGTCGCCGCTGCGCTCGCGACGCTCGTGCTCGGCCTCGACGTCGCGCTCGGCGACGCTCGAGGCGCGCGGCTCGTGTTCGCGGTCGGCGCGTGCGCCGCCGTCACGCTCGCCGAGAGCCCGCCCGCCGCGCTCGCCGTCACGGTGGCGCTGTCGTCGGCGTGGGCCGTCCGCAGGTTCGCGGGCGACGCGCGTGAGCTTCGCGCGGCCCCGCGCCTCGGCGTCGTCGCGGCGCTCGGCGCGTCGGCCCCGCTCGCCGCGCTCCTCGCGCCGCTCGCGCTCCGGCCGTTCGCGCCGCGGGCGTTCGCGGACGTCGGCCGCGTCCTCTCGGCGTCGAGCCTGTCCGCGCTCGACGTGCAAGGCACGGGCACGTCGGCGCTCGCGGCGTGGTCGCAGGAGATCGGCGTCGTCACGCTCGCGCTCGCTGCGGCCGGCGCCGCGCTCGCCGTCGTGAGGCCGCGCACGCGCGCGGCGGCCGCGCCGTTCCTCGCCGTCCTCGCGCTCGACACGCTCGTGCCGGCGCGCATCGCCGGCGTGCTCTCGGCCGACACGTGGACGCCCGTGCGCGCGCTCGCGATCGCGTCGATCGCGCTCGGCTCCGCGCTCGGCGTGCACGCGGTCGTCACGGCGCTGCTCCGCGCGAAGATCCCGATGGCGAAGAGCGCCGCCGTGCTCGTCGTCATGTTCCACTTCACCCTGGTCGCGCTCACCTCGGAGGAGGCCGGGTTCGCGGCCGATCGCAGCGAGCAGGCCGGCGCCGACGCGTGGACGGACGAGGCGTTCGAGCGGCTCGCGCCGTCGGCCGCCGTGCTCGTGCGATCACCGGCGCTCGCGTGGCGGCTCTGGGCTGCGCGCCTCACGCGCGGCGCGCGGCCCGACGTGCTCATCATCCCGGCGCCGCTCCTCGATCGCGGGAGCGTCGCGTCGTCGCTGCTCGAGCGGCGCCGCGACACCGAGCCGCTCCTGCGATCGTTCGCGCTCACCGGCGAGCCGAGCGAGTTCGCGCTGTCGAAGCTCGCCGACGTGCACCCGCTGTACGTCGAGCTCGACCGCGCGTGGTCGAAGCGCATCGTCAGCCACCTCTCCACCGCGGGGCTGTGGCTCGAGTACGCGGCGCAGCCGCTCGGACCCTCCGATCGAAAGGCCTCGAACGCGGCGTCGCTCGCGCCCGCGCGCCGCATGCTCGCCGTGCTCGCGAGCACGCCGGTGCGAGACCCGCCGACGGCCGCCGCGCTCGCCGACGCGCTCCGCGCAGACGCAAGCGTGCTCTTCACGCTGGGCGACGGCGCGGCGGCCGAGCCGTTCCTCGAGCGCGCCGCCCAGCTGGCCGAGCTCGAGCCGTTCGTCCTCACGCGGACGCTGCCTTACGCGATGAAGGGCCTCAAGCGCCGCGTGACGCGGCCGAAGCCGGAGCCGACGAGCGCGCCGCGCACCGCCGCCCGCGCGCCCGAGCCGTCTCGAGCGCGCTGACTGCGCTGACGCGGGTCCGCGCCGACGCGAGCGCCGGTGGTCAACGCGCACCACGACCCGTCCGCCTGCCAAGACCCCCGACGCCTTGTCCACGGGCGCGCCACTGTCCACGGACCTCCGGCCGCCGTCCGCCCCCGGAGGCCCCCCGAGTCACGCGGCCGGCTGCTGCAGCGCCTTGGGCGACGCGCGCACCGCCTTCACGCGCGCCTCGAAGCGGCGCCGCTCGTCGTCGTCGATCGGCTCGCCGCCGAAGCGCGCGCGGATGTACACGTCCGTGAGCGCGAGGATCTCGTCCGCGAGCGGGTGCGCGCGCGCCTCGAGCGCCTCGGCGTGGCGGAGCGGCGGCGTCCCCGGCAGGCGCGCGACGCCGTGCGAGCTCATCGCCGCCTCGAGCTGCTCGTAGAGCTCCGTCGCGAGCGCCGCGCTCTCGGAGCGCTTCGTCGTGGGGGTCTTCGGATCACCGCGCTTGTCGCGGCGCCGACGGAAATACAGGATCGCGGCGGCCCAGAACGCGCCGACGCCGAGGATCGCGCCGACGATCTTCACGCGGGCCGGCACCTCGCCGAGCGAGACGCGCTGCTTGTTCGTGAGCGTCTGGAGCAGGCTCACCTGCTGGTTGAAGTCGTAGTTCACGACGTGGCGCTCCCAGCGCTGGCTCGTCGCTTCGAGGAAGTCGCGCAGGTAGGCCCACACGCCCGAGAGCTCGCTCTTCGGCGCGGCGTCGCCCGGCGGCGTCGGATCGAACGTCGTCCAGCCGACGTCGTCGAGCCACACCTCGACCCACGAGTGCGCGTCGCCCTGACGCACCGTGTAGAAGTGGCCGAAGTTGTTGTACGTGCCGCCGATGAAGCCCATCACGTTGCGCGTCGGCACGCCCTCGGTGCGCAGGAGGATCGCCATCGCCGTCGAGTAGAACTCGCAGTGGCCGCGCTTCGTGACGAAGAGAAAGTTGTCGAGCGGGTCGACCGTGGTCGACGCCTCGATGTCGAGGTCGTAGCGGTACTCCGTGCGGAGGTGCTTCTCGATCGAGCGCGCCTTCTCGAGCGGCGTGTCCGCGCCGACGGTCCACGACTGGGCGAGCTTGCGCACGGAGTCGGAGAGCTCGGGCGGGAGCTCGAGGTAGCGCGGACGATCGCTCGCGGCCATGCGCTGGAACGTGACGGCCGTCTTGCGCGAGACGAAGAGGTCGTACTTGAGGCCGCGGTCGTCGAGCGGTTTGTAGCTCAGCTGCCCCTCCGGCCCGCGGAGCGCCGGCAGCGGCTGGTCGCCCGGCCCTTGCCCGCGCGTGCGGAAGCGCAGCGCCGTCGTGCCCGGCGGCAGGAACACGACCGGCGGATCGATCGGATCGAGCTCGACGTGGAGCACGCGATCGGTCGGGTCGGGCAGGTGCTCGATCGGGATCACGTTGTTCGCGTCCGACTCCGCGGGTCGCGGCGGCTGCGTGTCCGTCTGCCGCCACGCGCCGTGACCGTCGTAGCTGTCGAGCGCCGTGCCGCGCAGGTGGAGCGCGATGCGCGGCGGCGGCGGGTTCGGCAGATCCGGGATCTCGACGCGCAGCGCGGGCGTGAGATCCGCGCGGAGCTTGCCCACCTTGCCGAGGTCGACGTGCGGACTGAACCCGATCTGCGTGTACTGGTGCGGGTGGCTCATCAAGAGCAGCGACAGGCCGACGCGCGGGAACAACACGAAGAGCAGCGCGGTGAAGACGAAGATCGGGATCGAGAGCAGGCACGTGACCGCGAGGAACGGCCGCCCGACGACGCGCCGCGATCGCAGGATGCGCGGCACGTCGACGGGGAGGCCCGTTCGATCGCGCGCGCCCTGGCGGTAGTTGCCCTCGACCTCGCGCCGTAGATGGCTCAGCACGAGCGCGCCGGGCGCGACGACGAGCACGCCGAGGAAGCAGATGCCGTAGCCGAGCCCGCCGCCGAGCACCGTGCCCGCGATCAGGTGCAGCAGCGCGAGGACGATGACCTGCTGGTCGTGCGCGGCGCCCTTGCGCGTCGCGAGGCGGATGATCTGGAGCGCCGCGGCGAACTCGACGAGCACGTCGAGGATGTTCGCGTCGAAGAGGACGCGCACGAACTGCACGACGAGCACGCTGAGCAGCGCGACGGTGTCGACGTGACGGAACCCGGGCGCGCGCTGCCACGACTCGCGGACGGAGAGCGCGAGCACGAGCCCGACGAGGACGGCGATCGACACGCCGCGGCTGAACTGCCCGCTGAAGACGAGCGCGAGGACGCCGAGCGCGGCGAGCGCGTCGGTCATCACGCGGTGGACGAAGCCGAACCTCACGCGCGCCTCGCCGACGCGCCGGCCGCCTTCTTCACGGGCGCCGGCTCGAGCTCGGGCGCGGGCTCGTACGCGACGGAGTCGAGCAGCGCGAGGAAGCGCAGGATCGGGTCGGAGCCGAGGGTCTTGTCGCCGCGCGCCCGCTCGCCCGTGGGCGTCGACACGACGACGCCGTCGCCGCGCTTGATGTGGGCGACGGCGCGCGACGCCACGTCGCGGATGCGCCGCTCGAACTGCTGACCGAACGCGTCGTCGGCGCCGGCGGGCCTCGCGTTGTCGATGACGAGGCGGCAGTCGGGGCGCGTCTCGCGGCCGCGCTCGCGCAGCACGAGCTGGTTCTGCATCGTGCTCTTGCGCCAGTAGATGTCGCGCGGGTCGTCGCCCTGGCGCATCGGCCGGAGCGCGAACGTCTCGTCGCCGGAGCCGCGCCCGTTCGCCGCCGTGCCGCCTGCCTTGTGCCCGGCCTCCTCGAGCGGGAGGCGCACGGGGTCGACGGCGGGGTAGATGATGAGCTCGCCGTCGGCCTCGACCTCGCGCGACTTTTCGAAGAGCCCGAACGGGAAGCGCGTGGCGATGCGGAAGCCCGTGTGCCGGTCGCGCCCGCGCCGCCCCGGCGTGCGTCGGTACGCGGCGACCTGCGCGGACGACGGGCTGATCTTGAGGAAGAAGCAGCGCTTGTCGGCCGGCTGGCCGGCGCGCAGATCCTCGACCTCGATCGCGTACGACGGCACGCGCTTCTTGTGGTTGTAGACCTCGATCTCGACGAGGTGCGCCCGCCCGACCTGGGCCCGCACCGGCAGCCGCCGCGTCACGGTGAGGTTGCGGAGCGAGAGATCGCTCATCACCCCGCTGACGACGATCAGCGAGAGGAGCATCCCGAGCAGCAGGTAGAGGAGGTTGTTTCCGGTGTTGATCGCCGCGAAGCCGACACCGAGCGTGATCCCGAGGTAGTACTTGCCCTCGCGGGTGAACTTCAGCTTCCGCGGCGGCTTCAGCCAGCGGAGGACGCGCCGCGACCAACCGGAGCGACCGCCCGGCGGCGCCTCGGGGGCGCGATACGGTCCGGCCGGTGGCGGCC
>DASYCF010000243.1:0-4070 GCA_036500365.1 Byssovorax sp. | reverse complement strand
GCGCGCGTCGCCGCGTCGGTCTCACACCGCGAGCGCTCAACGCGACTCGGCGCCGCTCGACGCGAAGTAGTGACCCTCGGCGATGTCCGCGAGCAAGCCCGCGTGCGCCGGCTTCCAGCCCACGAGCTCGCGCGTGCGCGCGCTCGACGTCGGGTTGTCGAGCTGCGTGATCATGCCGAGGAAGCCGCCGAGCGCGGCGTTGGTCTCGTCGGCCGACACGCTCTTCACCGGCACGCCGAGCCCGCGGCCGATCGCCTCGGCGATCGAGCGGAAGGCGACGCCCTCCTCGGCGGCCGCGTGGAGGCGCGCGCCGGCGGGCGCCGCCTCGAGCGCGAGGCGATAGAGGCGCGCCGCGTCGAGCGTGTGCACCGCCGGCCAGCGGGCCGAGCCTTCGCCGACGTACGCAGAGAAGCCGCTCTTGCGCGCCGCCGCGACGATCATCGGGATGAACCCGTGATGATCCAGCGAGCTGTGCACCGTCGGCGCGAGGCGCATGATCGACGCGCGCACGCCGCGCTCGGCGAGCGCGGATGACAGGCGCTCCGACGCGACGCGCGGGTTGCCGCCGTCTTCTCCCGCGTCGTCCTCCGTGCCTGCGCGACCGCGGACGCTGTGGGCGAGCAGCATCGTGCCCGTGGTGTTCACGAGCGGCTTCCCCGAGCCGGCGAGCGCGTCGCCGATCGCCTCGACCGCGGCGAGATCGGCCGCCACCGCGCCCGCGAGGTCGCCGCCGGCGAACGCGAGGTCGTGCTTGAACGCGAGGTGGATCACGCCGTCCGCCTCCCTCGCGGCCGCTCGCAGCGCGTCGAGATCGTCGAGCGTGGCGCGCAGCACGCCCGCTCCCGCCGCCGCCACCTTCTCGGCCGACGCCTCGGAGCGGACGAGCCCGACGACGGAGTGCCCCGCGGCCAGCAGGTCGCGGACGACGGGGAGACCGATGTGACCGGACGCGCCGGTGACGAAGACACGCATGAGCAGACCTCCTGATGTCAGATGCTGACATGACCTCTTAACACCTGATGTCAGTTCCTGCAATCACGTACGATGGAGCGATGGCGCGCTGGGAGCCCGACGCTCGCGGACGGCTCGAGAAGGCCGCGATGGAGCTCTTTCAGGAGCGCGGGTACGTGCGCACGACGGTCGAGGAGATCGCAGCGCGCGCCGGCCTCACCGAGCGAACGTTCTTCCGCTACTTCGCCGACAAGCGCGAGGTCCTGTTCTCGGGATCGAAGGAGCTCGAGAAGATCATGGTCGGCGGGATCGAGGGCGCACCCCGAGGGGCGAGCCCGCTCGACGTCGTCACCGCTGCGTGCGCGGCGGCCGGCGCCGAGCTGCAACAGCGCCGCGCGCTCGACTACGCGCGGGCGCGCTACGCGCTCGTCACCAAGCACCCCGAGCTCCACGAGCGTGAGCTCATCAAGCTCGCTTCGTTGGCCGCCGCCGTCACGAAGGCGCTCCGCGCGCGCGGCGTCGCCGAGCCCGCCGCGGGCCTCGCCGCCGAGGCCGGGATGGCGGTCTTCAAGATCGGCTTCGAGCGCTGGATCAAGTCCAAGAGGCCGCGCGATCTCGCCGCGCACATCCGCGCGGCGATGGACGTGCTCAGGGCCGTCGCGGCCGAGGGCACGGCGCCGCCCGCGCGCCCGAAGAAGAGGCCGAAGCGGGCGTAGCGCCTCGTCGCGCCGCCGCTACATCCGCTCGAGGAGCCAGTTCCAGTAGAGCCTCACGCCGAGCGGCGCGCGCGCGGGGACGTCGAGGTGGTTCTCGCCGGCGACGCGGAAGCCCGACGCGGCGAACGCGCGCGCGGCGGCGGCCGGCGTCGTCACGTGATGATCCTCGATCCCCTTGAACCCGATCGCGCGGAAGCCCGCCTCCATCAGCACGTCGACGCGCGGCATCCCGAGCACGAACAGGCCGCCCGGCGCGAGCACGCGGGCGACCTCGCCGAACGCGCGCCCGACCTCGTGCAGGTGCTCGAACGTCGAGAACGAGACCGCGAGATCGAACGCGTCGTCGTCGTACGGGAGCTCGTAGACGCTGCCCCTCGCGAGCTTGGCGCGCGCGCCCTGCTTGTCGAGCAGCGCGCCGACGGCGGCCGGGTCGGAGTCGAGGTCGAGCCCGTGGAGCTCGTCGACCGCGCTCGCGAGCGCGAGCTGGACGGCGCCCGATCCGTAGCCGATCTCGAGCGCGCGACCGAACCTGCGCTTGGGCAAGAGGCGGAGGCCGCGGTTGATGCGCTCGCGGTACAGCCAGCCGACGAATGGGCGCCGGTAGTACTCGATCGGATCCGTCGGCCCGGCCTTCTCGAAGCCGCCGAGGAGCGACGGCGTGATCTCCTGCACGCGGCTCGTCGTCATCGCTCAGAACCCCAGCCGCAGCTTGCGGAAGCCGAACGCCGTCATCTTGAGGAGCAGCCACCCGTGCGAGAAGCGGCTGATCTTCGTGTCGCCGTACGTGCGCGCGCGGTAGCGCACCGGCAGATCGACGATGCGCATGTTGAGCCGCGCCGCGCCGAACAGGAGATCGAAGTCGCCGAACGGATCGAACTCGCCGAAATACGCGCGGTTCGCCGCGATGCGGTCGTAGTCCGTCTTCAAGAGCACCTTGGTGCCGCAGAGCGAGTCCTTGATCGGCTGCTCGAGGAGCCACGACAGCGCCGCGCCGAAGAACTTGTTCCCGAGCAGGTTCAAGAAGCGCATCGCCTCGCCCTCCATCGGGTAGACGAGGCGCACGCCGTTCACGAACTCGCCGCGGCCCGAGACGAGCGCGCGGTAGAACTTCGGCAGGTCCTCGGGGATGACGGTCAGATCCGCGTCGAGGATCATCAGCACGTCGTTCTTCGCCGCGGCGAAGCCCTTGCGCACGGCGTCGCCCTTGCCCTTGCCGTCGCCTTGATGCACGAGGCGCAGCGTGAGGGGGCCCTTGTACTCGGCGATGACGCGCTCGATCTCTTCGACCGTGCCGTCGCTCGAGTTGCCGTCGACGAACATGAGCTCGGTTGCGCTGCCCATGAGCGGCGTGCGCGCGACGGCCTCACGGATGTTGCCGCGCTCGTTTCGGCACGGGCAAATCACGGTGACGCTCGGGGCGCGCGCGGGATCGCCCGCGGCGGCGTCGACGACGGGCGCGGCCCGCGCGACGAAGTAGTCCACCAGCGCCACCTCGCGCACGAGCGGCGCCTTCGCGAGCACGCGGTTCGCGAGCTCGGCGACGAGCGGCACCGGCGCCGGCACGAGGATGTCGGTCCCGCGGCGCACGACCTCGAAGCCTGCGAGGTAGAGCAGGTTCTCGATGTCCTTCATCGAGAGCCAGTTCTGGTCGGGCCACGGCGTCTTCAACCCGAGCGCCTCGGCGAGCTTGAGCACAGGCTCCCAGACGAAGTTGTAGTACGTGACGATGACGCGGCCGCCCGGCGCGAGCAGCGGCCGCACGCTCTCGAGCGCGAGCTGCACGTCGGGCAGGTGTCCGATGACGTCGCTCAGGACGATCGCGTCGAACGGCCCCGCGGGCAGCGGATCGGACACGGCGTCGGCGACGCGAAAATCGAGCTCTGGGTGTCGCTCCCGCGCGAGCTCGACCATGCGCGGCGACACGTCGACGCCGACGCCGACGCCCGGCTCGAGCGCAGCGAGCAGATCGCCGAGGCCCGCGCCGATCTCGAGGACGCGGCTGCCCTTCGGCACGAGGCTGCCGACGAGGCGCGCGAGCTGGCTCGCGTAGTAGCGGTGCGCGTCGTTGGTCGCGCGGATCTCCGCGAGCCGGTCGTACACAGCGACACGCTGGGCCGTGCGCTCGTGCTCGCGCGCGTCGAAGTCGGTCGGCGCGCGCGCGCCCTGGGGCGTGGCGGCGCCGTTCGTCGGGGCCGCGCTAGAAACGCTCGTGGTCATGGTCCCCCCGCCTCGCCTTCGCTTCAGGCCTCTGCGTGCGCGCCCGGGTCGGCGAGCCGCGCGCGATACCACGCGACGGTCGCGCGGATCCCCTCCTCGAGCTTCGTGGTCGCGACGAAGCCGAAGCGCTCCTTCGCGCGCGACACGTCGAGCATGCGTCGCGGTTGGCCGTTCGGGCGCGACGCG